>LIBV01000135.1 GCA_001438335.1 Pelagibacteraceae bacterium BACL5 MAG-120820-bin39 | reverse complement strand
ACTATATAATATGGCAACAGACATAATAATTCATGATGAAAAAGACAACGTAGGCGTTGTTGTAATAGAAAAAGTTACACCCAACCAAAATTGCTCTTGCTGGGTGATGGAAAATGACAAAACTGTCAATATTCTATCAGCGGACGAAATTCCTTTAGGGCACAAAATTGCAATGACAGACCTTAATGAAGGTGACACCATTTTAAAATATGGTCACGACATTGGTAAAGTTGTAAAATCAATAAAAAAAGGTGAGCATGTTCATGTTCACAACGTTAAAACAAAGAAGTGGTAAAATATGGAAATTCCAAAAAGTTTTTTAGGTTATAGAAGAGAAAATGGTAGAGCGGGTACTAGAAACCACGTTATAATTCTTCCTGTTGATGATATTTCAAATGCTTGCGCTGAGGCTGTAGCAAATAATATTAAAGGTACTATTGCACTTCCTCACTCTTATGGAAGACTTCAATTTGGTGCTGATTTAGAACTACATTTTAGAACAATGATTGGAACTGGCTGTAATCCAAATGTAGCTGCAGTTATTGTTATTGGTATTGAACCAAAGTGGACTAAAAGAATTGTAGATGGTATAGCTAAAACAGGTAAACCAGTCGAAGGTTTTCATATTGAGAGAACTGGTGACATTGGAACTATCATGAAAGCTTCAAAAAAAGCTCAAGAGTTTGTGATGTGGGCTTCAGAAAAACAAAGAGAAGAATGCCCAATAAGTGATTTGTGGATATCCGTTAAATGTGGAGAGTCAGATACGACATCAGGTTTAGCATCAAATCCAACAGTTGGAAACTTAATGGACAAACTAGAGCCTTTAGGAGTTCATTTATGTTTTGGTGAAACTTCTGAATTAACTGGAGCTGAAGCTGTATGTGCAAAAAGAGGTGCAACCCCTGAAGCATCTGAAAAATTCATGAAGACTTGGAATTCTTACAATGACTTTATATTAAAAGAAGCAACTGACGACCTTTCTGAAAGTCAACCCACAGCTGGAAATATTGCTGGTGGTCTAACTACTATTGAAGAAAAGGCATTTGGCAACTTTCAAAAAATTGGAAACTGTAAATTTATAGACGTTTTAGAGCCTGCAGAAGAACCAAAAAAAGGTAAAGGTTTATACTTTATGGATACCTCATCTGCTGCTGCAGAGTGTGTAACACTTCAAGCTGCTGCTGGATTTAACATTCACTTATTCCCTACAGGTCAAGGAAATATCGTTGGAAATCCAATCGAACCTGTAATTAAATTAACTGCTAACCCATTAACAGTTAAAACTATGGGAGAGCATATTGATTGCGATGTTTCTAAAATTCTATCAAGAGAAATAAATTTATCTGAAGCAGGTGATGAATTAATTAAAACAACTCTTAGAGTTGCAAATGGAAGATTAACTTGCGCTGAAGCATTAGGTCATAGAGAATTTGTTATGACTAAGCTTTATAGAAGTGCATAATTAATTAAAATCCCCTAATGCTAAATAAGCAAAATTTGGTAGTCATACCAGGTATAATCCTTGCTTTTGTTCTTTATACTCTTTCGGAAGGGTTAAATAATATTATTGGAATAGAACTTTTGGGTTATGAAAAAAGTCCAATATCTACAGCAATGATTGCAATATTGCTTGGAATTTTCTTTGGTAATATTTTTCAATTTAGAGATATTTTTTTACAAGGTCTAAACTTTACCCAAAAACATATTCTAAAGTTGGGAATTATTCTTTTAGGAATTCAACTTAAACCATTTGAATTTTTAGAATTTGGAAAAGTTGCTATACCCTTAATAATAATTTGTATCATCAGCGTTTTAATAGTGATCAAATTATTAATAAAAAAACTTAAGATTTCAACTCGAATGGCTTATTTAATATCTATTGGCTGTACGGTATGTGGCACAACTGCAATTATGGCAACTGCACCCGTTATTAAAGCCAACAAGAATGAAGTATCCTATGCTATAGCAAATATTACAATTTTTGGAATAATATCGATGCTAATCTATCCATATTTTTCAAATATATATTTTGATGGTGATCCAATGTTAATCGGGTTATTTTTAGGAACAGCTATTCATGAGACTTCACAAGTTGCAGCCGCTGGATTAATTTATGACCAACAGTTTAATAGTCCTGAAACTCTTAATGTTGCTACTGTTACTAAATTAATTAGAAATTCATTTTTAATTGTGATGATTCCCCTTTTCGCTTTTTTGTATAATAGAGGTCAATCTAAAAAAAAAAATTACTCATTAATTAATATCTTTCCCTACTTTGTATTAGGTTTTATTGGCATGATTATTGTAAGAAATATTGGTGATCAGCAATTTCTAAATAATAAGTTTCATTATGATTGGCAATCAACTATCGAATTTATAAAAACATTATC
>LIBV01000134.1 GCA_001438335.1 Pelagibacteraceae bacterium BACL5 MAG-120820-bin39 | reverse complement strand
GCAAAAGAATTGACTGAGAAAAAAACAAAAAAAATAAATGAGATTAAAAATTTCATACTAAATTATATATGCATTTTAAAAAAATAATCTTTCAAAAAACCAATACAGACCAACAATTGAGATTAAAAGAGAAATAGGTTTAGTTACTTTTCTAGAATACCAGTGCATTTTATAAAAAGGTAATTTTATAAAGAGATAAGCTAAAATAATTACCGAGATCTGTCCTAATTCAACACCAATATTAAATGAAATAAGGCTTGAAACAAAAAGCTCTTTAACAACACCAATATCATTTAGAACTCCTGCAAATCCAAGACCATGAAGCAATCCAAATAGAAAAACGATAATGGTCCTACTTTTACTTAATTTATTTTTAAATAAATTTTCAATTCCAACATAGGCAATAGAAAGAGCAATAATAGGCTCAACTATATAAGAAGAAATTTTTATTACATTAAAAACACCTAAGAATAAAGTGATTGTATGAGCAATTGTGAAAATAGAAATTTGTAAAATCAATGTTTTAAAATTTGATGAAAGTAAAAATAAAGCTAATACAAATAGTATATGATCAAGGCCCTTTGGGAGTATGTGTTCATAACCTAGAATTAAGTAATTAAAAAAATTTTTAAAAAAATTATTTTTATTTTTTTCGATTGTTATATTTGATGAATAGCCATTGTTTTTAATTATTTCAGTATGTAGCTCGCCAAACTCCATAGAGTTAACTCTTAAAATAATAGGGCCAAAATTTTCGCTCCAAAAAAATCTGAATTGATCACTTTCGATATCTTTAAAATATATATTTATTATCGAATCTCGGATTAATTTTAAATCCTCTATTTGAGGAACATCTATTGAATTAATTATTGGATTGTATTTATTTTTTTTTGTTTCTAAAAATATAAAATTTTCAATATTTTTAAACTTATTTTCAAATTCTCTTAATAATTGTTTGGGATCTAATTTTCTAAGATCATCATATAAATCTGATTGTTCTGACTCTTTAGAATTTTTATGTTTTGGATTTATACCGGCTATAATTGACTCTAAATTGACTCTTAAAGATAAATTGGCATTAAATTTTTTTTCGTTTTTTATTATTTCTAAATTTGCTATTGTTGGACGTAATTCATGAGCACAAATATTGGTTATGAATAATAAAGATAAAATGAATATTTTAAAAAACATAATTCTAATAAAATTTTTAACTTTTGTAACCTTTACAACTTTTATTAACAATAAGCTATATGCTCATGAGTTATGGTTAGAACCAGATTATAATAATAAAAATAATTATATTAATATTATGATCGGTCAAAATTTTAATGGTACACCTTTTGGCTTTTCAAATTCAGAGGTGAAACAACTTTTTTTAGAAAACAAAAATGATTTACAAAAAATTAATCAAAGAGATGGTAATTTTCCAGCTATACAAATTGATATAGATGTTAACAAATTTAATATCATCAATTATGAGACTAATTATAGTTTTTTAGAATATGATACTTATGATGATTTTGAGAAATTTATTAAAGAGCAAAATTTCAGTCATTTAATAGAAAATATTGATAAAAAAAAAATTCCAACAGAAAATTATAAAAGGTTTTCAAAAATGTTAATTTCAAATTCGAATGACTTTTTTCTACAAAAAAATAATTTAGACTACGAAGTTGTTGCTTTAAATTCGCCATTCGATCAAAGAAATGAATATTTTGAGTTTCGAGTGATGGAAGGAAATAAACCTCTAAAGAATTTTCAGGTTACTATTTTTAGCAAAGATGGTGACAATTTTTATAAGGACTATGTCAAAACGAACCCAAATGGAGAAGGAAAAATAAGGCTTTTTGAAAACAGATCGTATCTTATTAGTGCCGTTACAGTTAAGAAGGCTTCTCTCTTAGAGAGAGTAAAACTTAAATCAGAGTGGATAAGTAATTGGGCAAGTATGAGTTTTTATTTAAATTACAATTATTAGTTGTATTTCTATTTTTATTTTAATTATTTTTCATATTAATGTGACCTTTTTAATCTTTAATAGTTTAGACTCTTATATCCGTTTATGTTTATATGCCCTTCGGTTAATTAACTAAAATAAATAGGAGAAATAATGATTAAAGAAAAAAAATCGTTGAAGAATGAAACTTCTTCAAGACGTAAGTTCTTTAAGACTGCTGCTAAAGCCGGTGCTGTAGCTGCAGCAACAGTTGCAATGCCAAATATTGCTTCTGCTGGTTCTCATGCAAAAGTATTAAAAATGCAAGCTGCATGGCCAAGTGGAGGAGACATATTCTTTGAAATGGCGGGTGACTATTGCCGAATGGTAGACGAAATGTCAGGAGGATCACTAAAAATTGATCTTCAGCCAGTTGGGGCAATTGTAAAAACTTCAGAAATTGGACAAGCGGTAAGTTCAGGCGTA
>LIBV01000133.1 GCA_001438335.1 Pelagibacteraceae bacterium BACL5 MAG-120820-bin39 | reverse complement strand
AGAATATTTGCTTTAATTTTAGGTTTTATAGGAATGTTAATCATCATTAGACCAGGCATGATTGAAGTTTCTTTTGGTGTTTATATGATCTTAATTTCATCATTTCTTTGGGCGGTAATGATTATTATTACAAAAAAATTATCAAAAGATGAGTCAGCTGTTACTATATTATCCTATCAATATTTATTGATGTTTATAATTAGTTTTGTATTTGCTTTATTTAATTGGCAAACACCTTCTCAAGAAGCAGTATTTTATTTGTTCTTGGCTGGGTTATCGGGCACTATATTTCATCTAACTTTATACCAAGCTTACAAATTAGTCGATGTATCTCTAGTCCAACCTTACTCTTTTCTAGTTTTGGTGTTTGCATCAATTTTGGGGTATTTTGTCTTTGGTGAGATCCCAGATATTTACACTTGGATTGGCACAGGGATTATATTTATTGGTATAATAATTATTTCTGTTAGAGAAATGCAAATCAATAAAAATATAGTTAGAAAAAACCTTAATATTCAGCTTTGATAATTTTGAATAAAAAAAAAACCAACCACAAATTTAATTATGGTTGGTTTTAGTTATTTTAAAAATTATTAAGCCTTAACAGTTCTTAAATAAGGCAATTTCTTATCAAGTTCACCGTACTTTTCTTTAGCTTGTTCATCATTTAAAGACAAAGCTACAATAACATCTTGGCCAACTTGCCAGTCCGCTGGTGTTGCAAGTGGAACTTTGTAAGTTTTTTGTAGAGCATCTAACGCTCTTAAAACTTCAGCAAAATTTCTACCTATGGTCATTGGATAGGTCATTACTAGTTGAAGTTTTTTTTCAGGATTTACTATAAAAACACTTCTTACTGTTGCTGAGTCTGCTGGAGTTCTACCCTCTGGCAAATATGCTTCTGATGGTAACATGTCAAATGCTTTTGCAACTTTTAAATCAGTATCAGCTATAATTGGAAATCCTGCTTTAGAACCTCCAAATTTTTCAATATCAGCTTTCCATTTTTTATGATCTTCAGCTGAGTCTACTGAAATACCAATTACTTTAGTTTTTCTTTTATTCCACTCATCATTTAATTTTGCAACTGCAGAGAATTCAGTTGTGCATACTGGGGTGAAATCTTTTGGATGAGAAAATAATATTCCCCAATTATCTCCAATATAATCATGCAATTTTAATTCTCCATGATCTGTTGTTACTGTTAAATTTGGAATTTCATCGTTAATTCTTAGTGACATTTTTTTTCCTTTTTAGTTGATGATTTTTATATAGGTACTTTTATTTATTTTTAAAGATCTGATAAAAAAATAAGTAATTGAATAATTTAATATTGGTAGCGGGAAGTGGGATCGAACCACTGACCTCAGGCTTATGAGTCCTGCGCTCTAACCAACTGAGCTACCCCGCCATTAAATTTACGTTGATTTATAATAGAATTTTTTATTCTTTCAATAAACAATTTAAAAAACTGTTCTTGAATAAATTGATTATAAAATACTATTTATTCAATTTTCTTAAAATCATTGTAGATACAAAAGCATTATAAGCTAATAACGCTACCACAAAGTAAATATGTATTTCCATTTTTTTCCTTTTAGTTAATTAATATATTTGAACTATTACCTTACCGCTATTCTAGATATTATTCTATTAGCTTTTAAATTTACAAATTGATGAAATATTGATTTTTAGATGAGTACTGTTGATCAAACTTAAATTATATAAAGGTAATAATTCCTGTAACTATAAATACACTGACAATTAATGAAAAATAAATAATTTTTTTTCTAACGTCATTTCTTTGATCTAATCTAACTTTATTCAACAAAATATTTATATCGGTTGATTTAATTTTTGATAAATCTAATTTACTTTTTTTGCTTGAAGTTTTTAATGATCGAATTGTGCCAGAACGAGAACTTTTCATTTCTTAATTAAATCATCAAATAGTAAAAAAAACAAATAAATTTATAATTTTTAGATATTTTTATAATCAGATTGCTTCAAAGATCTTAAAAGTATTTCTGCAGGATATTTTTTCTTCTCGATCTCAATATATAAAGATCTGTTGACCAACTCTTCATGGGTTAAATCAGTTTTAATATAACCAAAACTTAAGTTTTTATTGAAATTGAATGAATAATTACCAGATGTGGTCTTCCCTATGATCTTGTCATCAAGATAAATTGGCTCTTCATGTAACAGTAATGGCTGTCCTGGTTTACTGTCTTTAAGAGCAAGCATGGTAAATCTTCTATCTATTTTTTTGGATTTGATCGTCTCAAGGGCTTTTTTTCCAATAAATTCAAAATTTTTTTTATAACTCACGGCAAATTGTAAACCTGCTTGATATTGATTTTCCTCTGGAGAAATATCATGGCCCCAATGTAAAAAACCACTTTCCATTCTCATTGTATCTAAAGCATGAACACCACAGTG
>LIBV01000132.1 GCA_001438335.1 Pelagibacteraceae bacterium BACL5 MAG-120820-bin39 | reverse complement strand
TCTTTGCTACCTGGACTTCTCCCATAGCCATAGAAGCTGTTGCCATATCATAAACAACAGGTGACATACCTGGTCTTGGCCAAGCAAATGAAATTGGGTTTGTGCCAAATAGTGGTTTAGTAGCACCTGCGGGAGCTACTGCAGGCTTATAAGAAGTGCAAGCAAAAGCAACCAAGCCTTCTTCTGCTAATTTTTCTGTTTCAGGCCACATCGCAGCCATATGGTGAGAATTATTAATAGCCAGAACAGCTACACCATTTTCTTTGGCAGCTTTTGATAATTCTGGAAGACCTATTGATAAGACTACAGGTGCAAGACAATTATTTCCTAAAACTTTAATAACAGATGGAGAGATTTTTTTAACTTCTGGTTTACCTTTGCCATTAATTTTTCCACTTTTTAAACCAGACACGTAAGCTGGTAATCTAAATAAACCGTGAGATACAGAACCGTCTCTTTCTGCATTTCTAATTAAATCTGCTAAAATTGATGCTGTATCATCATCACAACCATTAGCTACTAAGGTCTTTTTAGCTAAATCATAAATCTCGTCTAAAGTTAAAGGAACATTAGCCATGTAACTATTAGATATTATTTATGTTTGCTTTTCAAATCCTTTTTTAAATCTTCGTGATCCCCTACTACTGTATGATATTTGCTTTTGGTCACATATTTTTCTAAGAAAGGAACTGCAATTAGAGGTAAAAAGCCACCTAAAACTATTCCAAAAGCTGCACTTTTTAAAGATGGATCTGCTAGTGCTGCAATAAAATCAGCAATAATATGAGCAAGAACTATACCAACAATTCCAGCAATAGCACCATTAGAAACTAATTTTAAAAATCTATTTATACTCCAGCCAGAATAAAAACCTATTAATGGAATTAAAGTATGGATAAAACCAAATACAAAACCTCTATAAATATCATTCCCTTCAATTATATCTTCTATGAAATGTAAAAATTCAGGTATATCGTGAGAATGACCTTCGGCAGCCCTGACAAATGTTAAACTTAAAATATAGAAACTTATTGTTAAAAAGCTTATTTTTTTCATTAATTGCATCCTTTGCATGTTGTGATTATTTGCATAGAAAAATCATTTAAGTCATAATTTTTAAGTGATTTTTTTTTAAGTATTTCAGTAAATAGATTTGATTTTAATTCTTCAGTATCTCCACACTTTTTACAAATAGCTAAAGCAGTATTGTGGTCTTCTTCATGATCATGATTGCAAAGAACAAATGTTTTATTGATAGAGTTTTTATGAATTCTTTCTTCTTCAATTAGTTTATCAAGCGCTCGATAAACCATCATAGGTTGTGTCTTTTTAATTTTCTGTAGCTTGTCTAAAATCTCATAAGCAGTAAGGTTTTTTGATGATTTTTTAATAACATTAAAAACTATCTCTGTATTTGACATGTTATGTTATAACATAACATTATGCTTTGTCAAAGATGTTCTGTAGGTAAATTTAATAAAACTGTAACAAATCTTAATTAAACAGTTTAAATGTTTATTAAGAAATATTTAAAATGGATAAGTACATTTTTAGTGTTAACTGGAATATTGCTCACTAATCTTAACTACTACCCCATTAATATATACTTTCATGGATTAGGAGTTGTAGGCTGGACGATTGCTGGATTTTTATCAAAAGATAAGGCGATCTTAACTAATTTTGGATTACAAATTCCATTATTCTTTATAGGTGTTTATAAAATTATAGTTGGATGAGAAATATATTATTTGTTTGCACTGGTAATTCCGCAAGAAGTATTATTGCTGAATGTATTATCAATAATGAGCACAGTGATACGTTTAAAGCATATAGTGCTGGTAGCAATCCTTCTGGTAAAATTAATGAAGATATAAAAGAATATTTAGAAAATATAAAAAAATATGACCTGAAAGATTACAATTCTAAAAATTTTCAAAAATTTATAGATGAAAAAACAAAACTAGATCATGTAATTACTGTTTGTAATAACGCCAATAATGAAGTGTGCCCTATTTGGCCCAATAAAAATCAAATAGATCATTGGGATATTGAAGATCCTGTATCTAAACTTATTAACAAAACTCCTGAAGAAAAATTTGAAATAATTACAAAAACTTTCAATAATATTAATCAACACATTAATGATTGGATCAATTTTGAAAAATAAGCAAAAATATTTTTTATCAGAGTTCTTAGGTAGTTGTTTTTTGGTAATGATTATTGTTGGCTCTGGTCTAATGGCCGAACAATTAACTGAAGATGTGGCTGTTAGATTGATTGCAAATACAATTGCAACTGGTGCAGGTTTATTTGTACTCATTACTGTCTTTGCAGATATTTCAGGTGCTCACTTTAATCCATTTGTAAGTATAGCAATGACGTATACGGGTAATTTAAAAAGCAAATTACTTCCAATATATATTATAGCTCAAATACTAGGATGTTTATTGGGTGTAGGA
>LIBV01000131.1 GCA_001438335.1 Pelagibacteraceae bacterium BACL5 MAG-120820-bin39 | reverse complement strand
AGTTATTTCTTTTAAAGCCTTCGAAGACTCCTCGTCTGGGCAAGATACTCTAACTATGTCAGCACCTTCATTATGAATATCATTTATTTGTTCAATTGTAGCTTTAATATCTGTTGTAAGAGTATTAGTCATTGATTGTACTGAAATTGGATTTTCTCCTCCAACTTTAACATCACCAACATTAATGGTTTTAGTTTTTCTTCTATTAATTTCTCGAAATGGTCTCAGGCTCATTTTTAATCTAGTTTGAATTCTTTGTGAAGAACGGCAATAGCTTTTTTAATATTTTTATCAGAAATTAACACTGATATTTTGATTTCAGAAGTTGAGATTACCATTATATTAATTTTTTTGGATGCTAAAGCTTGAAACATTCTATAAGTAATTCCAGGTGTTGTAATCATTCCAACACCTATTATAGAAACTTTTGAAACATTTTTATCAAAAGATAATTCTCTATAAGAAATTTTTTTATTTTGTTTTATTAACTTCTCTGTCTTTTTTAAATCTTCAGACTTTATAGTAAAAGTTATATCTGTTTCTTTACCATTCAAAGATATATTTTGTACAACCATATCTACATTTATAAGATTTTCTGATAATGGTTTAAAAATTGATGCTGCAATACCTGGCTTATCTTTTACACCTACAATTGTTATTTTTGCATCATTTTTGGTTGAGGAAATACCAGTTATAATTTGATTACTAAATTCTTTTTTAGAACCAGTTATTAATGTGCCTGGCTTTTTTATAAAAGATGATTTTACTTGAATATTAATATTATTTAATTTGGCATCTTGAACTGAAGTAGGTTGCATAACTTTTGAACCTAAAGAGGCCATTTCTAACATTTCATCATAAAATATTTTTTTAATTTTTTTTGCTTTTTTGTGTAATCTTGGATCTGTTGTGTATATACCATCAACATCTGTATAAATTATACATTCGTCAGCTTTTAAAAATTTAGCAAGCATAATTGCTGAAGCATCAGATCCTCCTCTGCCAAGTGTTGTAATTCTGGAACTTGAATTTATCCCCTGAAAACCGGTAATAATTGGAATACCGCCTAATTTCATATAATTTATTAGAATTTTACTTTCAATATTTTCAATCCTAGCCCCTGAATGAGGGCCAGAAGTCAAAATTGGAATTTGCCATGACAACCATGATCTTGATTTTAAGCCTATATCATTTAGTCCACCAGCAATTAACGCACAAGACGCTTGCTCTCCTGTTGCTAGTAAAGAGTCATATTCTGCTTTATCAAAATTATTACTAATCAATTTTGATTTTTTTACTAAATCATTAGTTACACCACTCATAGCCGAGGAAATTACAGCAACATTATTTCCACCTTTTTTATGTGAAGATATAATTTTAATTGCTTTTTTAATTCTCTCTATGCTACCTACCGAGGTGCCACCAAATTTTAGAACTATAGTTTTCATGTGTTGTAAATGACTAAATTTAATTAATGATTGATAAAATACATCTTAATTGTTATGTCAACAAAATATCTTATATGACAAGTGTAAATAAAAAAGAAATAGAAAAGTTTTCAAAAATGGCTGAAGAATGGTGGGATCCAAATGGAAAATTTAAACCTCTTCACAAATTTAATCCTATTAGAATTCGTTATATTAAAGATAACATAATTAATCATTTCAATTTAAAAGATAAAAACAAGCCTCTAAATAAAATTAATATTTTAGATATCGGATGTGGTGGTGGACTGTTATCTGAACCAATGAGTAGATTGGGTGCTCATGTAGTTGGGATTGATGCTTCAGAAAAAAATATTAAAATCGCAAAAATGCATGCTAATAAAAATAATTTAAAAATTGATTACAAATCTACTTCTCCAGAAAAATTAAAAACTAATAAGAAATTTGATGTTATTTTAAATATGGAGATAATTGAGCATGTAGAAGATATAAATTTTTTCATTAAAGCATGTTCAAAATTATTAAAAAAAAATGGCCTCATGTTTGTAGCTACTCTTAACAAAACCCTCAAATCTTATGTTTTTGGAATTATTGGAGCAGAATATGTCATGAGATGGCTTCCAATTGGTACTCATGACTGGGAAAAATTTGTTAATCCTGATGATTTAATTGCAATATCTAAAAAAAATAATCTAAGTATAAAAAAATTAGATGGAATGAAATATAATCTAATTAATGATCAGTGGACACTTAGTAGAGATAAATCAGTAAATTATATTGCTTTATTTAATAAAGATTAATTATTTTTATCTTCTATCCAAGGTATCATATGAGTATCAATGCCTTCTTCACTTAATTCTTTAAGTTCTTGTTTTGAGGCAGTTCCATAAATGCCTGGATTTTTTTTTTTTGAATTATAATGAATTGATCTTGCTTCAAATGCAAAATTTTCTCCAACATATTTAAAATTTTTCTTTATAAAATTTTGATACTCTTTGAGAGTTTTCTTAATTTTGCTAATTTTCTCCAATTCATTA
>LIBV01000130.1 GCA_001438335.1 Pelagibacteraceae bacterium BACL5 MAG-120820-bin39 | reverse complement strand
CAGTTATACTTGCTGGATATTTAATGTATCAAAAAGGTTGGAGAGATGAGGATGAAGATTAATTTATGGAAAAAATAATTTTTTTTGCATTGGTTATTCCAATTTTAATATTTGTTTTTTATATGGGTGGTTCTGCAATTATGACTGGCTTTAAAGCAAAAATGCAAAATAAAAATGAAGACGAGGAAATTGCTCAAGAAAATGAAATTAACAACAATAGCAGTGTGAGTGATGAGTTAACAAAACTTAATGAACTTAAAAATAAAGGTATTTTAACTCAAGAAGAATTTGAAAAAGCAAAAACTAAATTATTAAGATAGTTTTGATCGGCCACCATCGACAGCAATAATTTGTCCAGTAATCCAAGAACTTTCATCGCTCAGTAAAAATTTAGCTAGGGAGGCAGAGTCTTTACCTTCCCCAAGTCTTTTTAAGGGGTGAGCTTTTGCTATTCCCTCTGCAAGAACTTTATTCTTTAGCATTGGTTCAGCAATTTTAGAATTTGTCAGGCTGGGAGCAATACAATTAACTCTAATATTTGGAGCAAATTCTGCTGCTAAAGAAACGGTTAAACCTTCTAAGGCTGCCTTAACTGAAGCAATTATAGTATGATTGGTAAAACCTCTTTGTGCTGCAACTGTTGAAAAAAGCACAATAGATCCTTTATTCTTTTTTAAACTATCCTGATAACTTTTAATTGCTTCTACAGCCGAATAAAAATTTAATTTCATACATTTGTTGAAATCATCTTCATTCACCATTCTAAAGGGTTTTAAATCAATCGAACCAACACAATATGCAATACCTTTTATTTCATTTAAATCATTTTTAATTTTATCGACAAATCCACTTTCCAAAACATCAGCTACAGTAAAAGTACATTCTAATTTTTCAGAGAGTTTTTTTACCTCATCATGATTTCTTCCTACCAAGTGAATATCATTACCTGATTTTTTAAGCTGTTCGGCCAAACTTGAGCCTATAGATCCAGTTGCACCAATGATTAAATATTTTTCTGACATAAAATTTTATATTCGTTATATTTACTTATGAAGTTATTTTTTATACTTGGCAACCAGTTATTTCCATTAAAATATATTGATCGCTTCAAAAAGGACCACCTCTTTTTTATGGCTGAAGATCAAGATTTATGCACTTATGAAAAACACCATAAGCAGAAAATTTTATTATTTTTATCATCAATGAGATCTTATGCTGATGAACTTTATAAAAATAAATATAATCTTAAATATTTCAAAATTGAGGATAAAGAATTTAAAGAGAGCTATGTAACTAAAATTAAAAAAATAATTTCTTCCAATAAAATAACAGAAATTTCAAGTTTTGAGATAGAGGATAAGTTATTTGAAAAAAAAATTTATAATTTTTTAAAAAAAGAAAAAATTATTTGGAATATTATACCGACACCTATGTTTTTAAATTCTCGAACAGAATTTAAAGATTATTTAAAGAAGTCAAAAAAACCTTTTATGGCAAATTTTTATAAAGAGGTTCGTCGAAAATCAGGAATATTAATGGGTGCTGATCTAAATCCAATAGGTGGAAAATGGAGTTTTGACGAGGATAATAGAAATAAATTACCAAAAGATATAGTGGTGCCCAAATTTCCAAATATATCAGAAACAACACATACAAAAAAATTAAAGCCAATAATTGAGAAGTTATTTAAAGACCATCCCGGTAGTACAAATAATTTTTGGTTTGCTACAAATTATAATGAAGTGATTAAACTCACAGACTTTTTTATTAAAAATAAGTTAAATTTATTTGGAGATTATGAGGATGCAGTGGATCAGACTAATAACATTTTATTTCATAGCACTTTAAGTCCATACATTAACTTAGGTTTAATTACGCCAGATATATTAATAAAAAAAATTTTAGATTTTCATAAGAAGGAAAAAGTCAGACTAAATTCTCTTGAGGGTTATATTCGCCAGGTAATTGGATGGAGAGAATTTATGAGAGGAATTTATCAAAATTTTTCAGAAGAAATGGAGGAAAAAAATTTTTTTAATCACAAAAGAAAAATGAAAAAATCTTGGTATGAAGGCAACACAGGATTGCCGCCATTAGATTATGCTATACAAAATGCTAAAAATCATGGTTGGTCTCATCATATTGAAAGATTAATGATTTTATCAAACATCATGAACTTGTGTGAGATTAAACCCGTTATAGTTTATAAGTGGTTTATGGAGATGTTCGTAGATTCTTCTGAATGGGTTATGGTGCCCAATGTATATGGAATGGGATTATTTAGTGATGGAGGAATTTTTGCAACTAAGCCTTACATCTGTGGTTCAAGTTACTTTATGAAAATGATGGATTTTAAAAAAGGAGAATGGTGCAATACTATGGATGGTTTGTACTGGAGATTTATAGATAAAAACCGATCTTTTTTCTTAAAAAACCCAAGATTATCAATGATGGTAAGAGTTTTTGATAAAATGAAGTTAGACCGAAAAAAAATGATACTTGCTGA
>LIBV01000129.1 GCA_001438335.1 Pelagibacteraceae bacterium BACL5 MAG-120820-bin39 | reverse complement strand
TTAAATCATCAGGGTCCTCAAGACCAATATGTAATCTTACGATATATTCATTATTTGCAAGTTTAAGAAAACTTCTTAAACCTTGTTCTCTAACATTTTGATGAAGAGCTAAACTTTCAAAGCCACCCCAGCTATAGCCATGGCCAAATAATTTTAAAGAATTTACAAATTTCACAACTGAACTTTTACTTTTTGATTTAATTCTTAGTCCCATTAATCCAGATGCACCTGAATAATATTTTTTCCACATTCTAAAATTAAAGGAGTCTTTTTTATAAGGATAAAGTAATTTGATATTTTTAAACTTAGATAAAAATTCTGATACTTTTTTGGCATTATCTCTATGTTTGTCCAATCTAACATCAAGGGTTCGTAAACCTCTGGTAATTAAATATGCATCATCAGGACTTAATCTTAGTCCAGTAATTCTTTGTGTATTATAAACTTTATTAAAAACTTTTTTATTAACTGCTAAAGTTCCTCCCATTACATCAGAATGACCTGAATAATATTTAGTTGCAGAAACAATAGACATATCAAAACCTAATTTAATCGGCTTTAAAAAATAGGGTGTGCCCCATGTATTATCAATTGCAGATAAAATTTTATATTTTTTAGCAATTGAAATAATCTTACCTAAATCCTGAAATTCAAAAGTATTACTACCAGGATTTTCAACAAAGATTAGTTTTGTATTTTTTGTAATGTTCTTTTCTAATGTTTTTAAATCATGTGGATTATAAAAAATGGCTTTGATGTTAAAATCTTTTAAAAAATCTTGAGATAACGTTCTTGTAGGACTGTAAACTGGATCAGCTACAATTACTTCATCGCCTGGTCTTAAAATACTAAACATAGCTAAAAACACTGCACCAAATCCTGTGGGTGTTAAAAAAACATGATAGCTTTCTTCAAGTTTAGTTAGGATTTTTTCTAAAATGTGAGTAGTTGAAGTACCCTGTCTTCCATAATCAAAGTGACCACCGGTAGGATTTTTTTTAGCTTTAAGTTGTGTTCTTCTAATATCTTGCATAGTTTTAAAGATAATAGTTGAGGCTCTAACAACAGGTGGATTAACTGACTGATTATGAAAATCTTTAGCCGTATGCTTTAAAAAAGTTTTAAAAGAAACTGACATAACAATTGATAAGTTGCAGGTACAATGCTATATCCCGTAAAAAACGTCAATAAATTAATATATAGGATTGAATGAGTTACCCAAAGAAACATAGAGGCCGAAGAAAAATGGGCTCTAAAAAAAGAAGAGCTAGAAAAAAGAATAAGAAAAAATAGAACTTAATCTATTCTTTTATCCACCCACCACCCAAAACTTTGTATCCCAAGAGATCTTGATTGTAAAAAACGCAAGCTTGTCCTGGAGAAATGCCATCTTCAGAATTTATTAAATTTACGTTTGCAGTCTTATCTGCATTTATATGAATTTTTGCTTCCAATAAAGCTCCTGTAGATCTAACTTTAACATATATATTTTGATCAAAATCTTTTTTATCAGTTAACAAATTGATTTCTTTCAATAAGATATTTTTTTTTCCAAGTTTATCTTTAGGACCAACTATTATTTCATTTTTATCAGAATTAATTTTTAATACATATAATGGCTCTTTATCAGAAACTTTAATTCCTTTTCTTTGACCAATTGTAAAATTGATTATTCCATCATGAACTCCAATCACTTCACCATCTAAATTTTTAATATTCCCTTTTTGAAATGAATCTGGTCTAAACTTTTGAATAACAGATGCATAATCTCCATTTGGTACAAAACAGATATCTTGACTATCAGGTTTATCTGCAACATTAAGTTCTAATTTTTTTGCAATCTCCCTGGTTTGATTTTTTAATAATCCTCCTAATGGAAATCGTAGATAATCTAATTGTTCTCTAGTGGTGTTAAATAAAAAATAACTTTGATCTCTATTTTCATCAATAGCTCTATACATGTTTGTAGTTTTTTGATCGGTTATACTTTTTACATAATGACCTGTAACTAATGCATCAGCATTAAGATCTTTAGAAACTTCAAATAAATCCTTAAATTTAACAGTCTGATTGCATTGCACACATGGAATAGGTGTTTCTCCTTTTAAATAACTTTCTACAAAATTATCAATTACCCCTTGTTTGAATTTATTTTGATAATATAAAATTTTATGTTCAATATCTAATTTATGAGCAACTCTTTTAGCATCCATAATATCTTGACCAGAACAACATTGTTTTGAAGCTGCTACTTCTTTACCATCATCATAAAGTTTTAAAGTTATACCAATAACGTTGTACCCTTCTTTTTTCATCATACCCGCAACTGTTGAAGAGTCTACCCCACCAGACATAGCTACCACGACTTTAGTATCAGATGGTTTTTTATCTATTCCAATTGAATTTAATTCTTTATTCATCAGGTGGTATTTATACTAATTTCTAATATAAGTTAAATTAATGATTTTAGATTATGACCCTGGTGATAGAGTAATTAATCCCAAAAATAAAGAATGGGGTATTGGTCAAG
>LIBV01000128.1 GCA_001438335.1 Pelagibacteraceae bacterium BACL5 MAG-120820-bin39 | reverse complement strand
GTACTTTAGTTTTTGTGGCCTATATAATGGAAAAAATAATTAACTTAGAAAAGAAAAATGTTAAAAGAAGATAAACTTTATAAAATTTGGGTATACTTACAGGCTGAGCCATTATTCTGGATTACTTTAACCTTGGGTGCATATTTAGTTGGCGATTATCTTTATAAAAAATCTAAACTTAATCCTCTAGTTAATCCTGTTGCAATAAGCATTTTAATAGTTTCTTCTGTATTATTATTGTTGGATGTTTCTTATGATCGATATTTCAATGGAGCTAAATTTATTCATTTTATGTTAGGGCCAGCAACTGTAGCGCTTGCAATTCCAATATATGAAAAAAAAAATTTAATTTTAAAAGAAATTAAACCAATAATTTTTGCGATATTTTTAGGAATCCCATTTGCTATTTTAGTTACTTTTTATTTAGCTAAATTTTTTAACCTTAATGAAGATATAATATTAACCATGATCCCAAGAAATGTTACTGCTCCGATAGCCATGGGTATTGCGGAATTAATTGGAGGAATACCATCTCTAACAGCTATTATTACAATAATAACAGGGATTATAGGTGCATCTCTAGGAACTTTTGCATTAAACATATTTAAAATTAAAGATATGAGTGCTCGAGGTTTTGGTTTTGGTTTAGCAAGTCACGGTATTGGGACTGCAAGAGCAATGAGTAAAAATAAAACAGCTGGAGTTTTTGCTGCCTTAGCAATGGGTTTGAGCGGAATAGCAACTTCAATATTTGTTTTAATTATTATCAAATTTATTTTTTAGTTTGTGAAAAAAGAAAATCTTCCATCTAAAGTTTGTCCAGTATGTAAAAGGCCTTTTGTTTGGCGAAAAAAATGGAAACTTAATTGGGATAGAGTTAAGTATTGTTCAAAAAAATGTTCTAAAGAAAATTAAATTTTAAAATTATATGAATAATAAAATTTTTGAATGGGCTGGAGTGGTGACTGCAATTTTATATTCTTTGTTTGTGGCATTAAATATTGGAATAGAATTTTTTGGTTTCTGCTTGTTGCTCGTATCTGCAATATTAATTGGAATTTGGGCATATAGGGGAGGCCACAAAGGAATTTTACTGTTACAATTTTTTTATGCTACTGCAGGCTTAATTGGAATGTTTCGTTGGTTTTAGGCTTCTAAATTTCTTTTAATAATTTCTTTTAAAACCTTTGTACTTTGAGCCCCAGAAACAGTTTCTTTTCCAATTTCATAAAAAGGAACTCCATTAATATTTTTATTTCTAGCTAAAGAATTATATGAATTAACTTTATTGATATTTTCTAAATTAAAAAATTCTTCAATGGTGATTTTATCTATTTTTAAATCGTTGCCAATTTTGATTAAAATATTTCTCTCTCCTATATCCTGTCCATTAATAAAATAAGCCTCATAAATTTTTTGTTTCATTTCATTTTGAATATTAAATTTTTCAGACAAAATTATTAGTAAGTGAGAAAGGGTAGTATTTGGGGTTTTGCCAATAATATCTAAATTTAAATCTATTCCAGCTTCTTTAGCTTTATGATTCATATTTTCATACATCGGCGCCGCATATTCTTTACCACCAAATTTAATTTCTAAATATTTATTACGTGCAATTCCTTCTTGAGGCATATCAGGATTTAATTGGAAGGGAACATGTTCAACTTTGATTTTACTATTTGGAAAATCTTTCAAAGCAAGATTAAGATTATGATGACCAATAAAACACCAACCACAAATTGTATCTGCAAAAACTTTAATAATCATAATATCTAAATGAATTTAGCAATTATTTTAGGTATGTGGTTTTTAAAATTAAAAAAACCCTTGTTGCAAAATGACCAAGAAAATTGGTCGATCGAACGATATAAAAAATTTACTCTATTAGAATAATTTTTATTTAGATAATCTAAATTCTCCCCTATAGCTGGATAAAATACGTTAATATTCTCTTTAATTTTTGTCATCTCAGAAATATCAATTATTTCAGCATTAATTGATTTATTCTCAAGCCTTTGTTTTTGATCCTTTAATAATTCTTTTTTAAAATTTATAACATTTTCGCTTAATTCAATTTCCCTTTTATTGTGGTTAACTAAATAAATTTTTTCAAATTTTGAATTTGCAAAATCACATTCATCATATCCGAGATTATTATCAAATATAATTAATGACTCATTTTCTTTAGGATTATTATTGTTAAAAATTTTATTCTCAATTTGATAATGAGTATAATCATTTATTGGTAACTCATTTTCATTGAGCTTAATATTTTGAAATCTATTATTGGTAAATTTATTTATATTCCATTCCGTCGCTAGATAATGTTTGCCTTGTGTTTGAATTCCCGCAACCCATCTCCACCCAAGAGTATTGGATGCTGCATCGCCGTCATAAAGATGTTTCATAAATAGTTCTGCGCCAAGTTGCCAAGGCAGTTTTAAGGTAAAAATCCAAATACTAGCAAACCACATTCGTGTATGATTATGTAAATAATTATTATTTTTAAGTTCTTTAATCCAAGTGTTAAAGCATTCTAAAT
>LIBV01000127.1 GCA_001438335.1 Pelagibacteraceae bacterium BACL5 MAG-120820-bin39 | reverse complement strand
TAAACTTGTAGAAGGAAGGTGGAGTGGCACAATGTGTTTAACAGAACCAGTTTGTGGTACTGATTTAGGATTGTTAAAAACCAAAGCTGAAAATCAAAATGATGGCTCTTATAAAATAAGTGGACAAAAAATTTTTATAACGTCAGGAGACCATGATTTAACTGAAAATATTATTCATTTAGTTTTAGCGAGAGTTTCTGGTGCTCCTACAGGAACTAGAGGTATTAGTTTATTTTTGGTACCCAAATATAAAGTAAACAATGATGGCTCAGTTGGTGAAAGAAATGGAGTATCAACAGGTTCAGTTGAGGATAAGATGGGCATCAAAGGATCAGCAACATGTGTTTTAAATTTTGATGAAGCAACAGGCTACATGATAGGTGAAAAAGATAGAGGCCTAAATGCAATGTTTACCATGATGAATTTAGAGAGAATTGTTGTTGGTATACAAGGATTAGGCATATCAGAGATAGCTTATCAAAATTCACTTTTATATGCAAAAGAGAGAAAACAAGGAAAAACAAATAATTCAAAATCAAATAATGGTGCCGATTTTATCATTGAACACGCAGATATTCGAAGATCACTCTTAAATATGAAATCAATCATTGAAGGAGAAAGAGCTTTGTGCTTTTGGCTGTCACAGCAAACTGAAGTTAGTCTTCATCATCCAGATCCAAAAATAAAACAAGAAGCTTCCGATTTTGTTTCATTGCTGACACCAGTTGTAAAATCTTTATTTACAGATCTAGGTATGGAAATAACCAGTGAAGCAATGCAAATTCATGGGGGTTATGGGTATACAAAAGATCAAGGAATTGAACAGCTTTATAGGGATAACAGAATTACCCCAATATATGAAGGAACTAATTCTGTTCAAGCAGCTGATTTAGTTTTTCGTAAATTAAATAATAAGAATGGAAATATAATTGAGAGATATTTAAATAATATAAAAGCAGAATGTAATATTCAGAATGAAAAAATCAGACCATTTATTAAAGAATTAAATTGTCATTTAGATATTTTGTCAAAATTTAATGATTGGAATAGTCAAAAAATTAAAGAAAATAAAGATGATGTAAGTGCTGCCGCTAATGATTATCTCAAAACTCTTGGATATGTATCAGTCGCGTATGCATGGATTAAAGTGCTTGAAGTTTGTTTTAATGAATATGATAAAAATGAAAATTTCTATTCTGATAAAATTAATACGGCAAAGTTTTATTTTGATCGAGTTTTACCTAGAGCAGAGTTGCATTATAAATCTGCAATATCGGGAAGTTCTAACATTATGAGTTTTAAATTTAAATAGTATGAGCCATTACGATACAAATTTAGATAAAAATAAAGCAAACTATGTTCCTTTAACTCCATTGTCTTTTTTAGAGAGAGCAAAAGATGTTTATCCTAACTATGAGGCAATTGTATATGAAGATCGAAAATATACTTGGCTAGAGGTTTACAAAAGAGCTGTTAAGTTTGCAAGTGCTCTTGAAAAAATAGGAATTAAAAAAGGTGATACAGTTTCATTTTTAGCTTTTAACACTCCTGAAATATTTGAAGCTCATTATTCGGTGCCTATGACCAGTGCTGTTTTGAACACAATTAATATTAGACTAGATGCTAATACAATATCCTATATTTTAAAGCACAGTGATGCAAAAGTATTAGTGGTTGATAGACAATTACATCAAGAAGTTAAAAAAGCACTTTCACAATTAGACAAAGAGATTATCGTTATTGATATTCATGATCAATTTGCAGATCAATCTAAGTTAGAAACAATAGGTGAGTTAGAATATGAACAGTTTTTAAATACTGGTGATGAAAATTATAAATGGAAAATGCCAGAGGATGAATGGCAGGCAATTTCATTAAGTTATACCTCTGGAACTACAGGAAATCCAAAGGGAGTAGTGTATCATCATAGAGGATCATATTTGATGGCAACTGGAAGTGCAGTAGCTTGGAATATGCCAAATAGATTAAATTTTTTAACAATTGTCCCAATGTTTCATTGTAATGGTTGGTGCTATCCTTGGACGATACCAATGTTAAATGGCAGAACAATATGCCTTAGAAATATTGATGTTAAAAAGATTTTTGAAGTAATTGAAAAATATAATGTAACTCATTTTGGTGGTGCACCAATTGTCTTAAATATGATTACTGGCGCTCCAGAAGAGTACCATAAAAAATTAAAACAAAAAGTATACGTCTTAACTGCAGGTGCTCCTCCACCAAGTATAATTTTTCAAAAAATGAAAAAACTTGGTTTTGAAGTGATGCATGTCTATGGCTTAACAGAAACTTATGGTCATGTAACTCAATGTGCGTGGAATGAAGAGTGGGAGTCTTTAACCGAGGATAAACAAAATGAAATTAAAGCAAGACAAGGTGTTAGATATCCAAATACAGAGGGTGTTACCGTAATGGATCCTGAAACTATGACTGATGTTGCAAGAGATGGAAAAACAATTGGTGAGATCATGATTAGAGGCAATGTTGTTATGAAGGGTTATTTTAAAGATAAAGAAGCAACAGATAAAGCAATGTCTGGTGGCTGGTTCCATACAGGAGATTTAGCAGTT
>LIBV01000126.1 GCA_001438335.1 Pelagibacteraceae bacterium BACL5 MAG-120820-bin39 | reverse complement strand
GGGTACTAAATATTTAAATCAAATATATACAGTTACTCGAGAGGTTAAAGATAAGGTTACTCAAGAAATTCAAACATCAGCTGATTATTCAGAACTAGGCATTCTTTTAATAACAGTAACTTTACTAACTTTAATACTACCCATTGTATTTGTGTTTATAATTAACAATAGTAAATATAAAACATCAGAATAAAAATTATAAATTATTAATAGTTTTTTAATTTTTTTAAGATATTTAGATTGAATGAAAAAAATATTTTTAGTTTATGGTCATTATAAAGATAGTTCTTTTAATGCTGCAATTAAAAATGAATTTATAAAGCAAACTGAATTGAACGGTAATCAGGTTGACGTTGTAGATTTATATAAAGAAAAATTTAATCCTGTTTATGCTGGTGAAGCACCTGATGCTGAAGTTTTAAATCATAGAAAAAGAATTGAAGAGTGTGATATAATAGTTTTAATCGCACCAATATGGAATTTTAGAATGCCTGCAATTGTTGAGGGTTGGATTGATAAAGTGTTGTCTCCTCCTTGGGCTTATACTTTTAAAAAATTATTTGGAAATTATGGTTATCCAATTGGGAGATTAAAACAAAAAAAAGCTATTATTTTTTGCACTTATGGATCACCTAGATTAGCGATTACCACATTTTTTTTAAATTTACCGATCAGAAGGTTAAAAAGAGGGGTATTTCACATGTGTGGTATTTATAATATTGTGTATAGAAGATATTTTGCTGTACCATTTGTAAGTGAACAAAAAAGAAAAGAATTTTTAGAAGATGTTAAAAAAACTGCCAACAATATTTAATCTTTTTTTAGTAATTTTTTTAAGTGCATCAATCTCCAAAGCTGATTTATTAGAGCCAAATAATAATATAAAGCCATACGATGTAGTTAAAATCCAACTAACTGGACTACAAAATAATGATAAAATTTCTGAGGATTTTGGAATAAAGCAAACTTGGAATTTCGCCCATCCGAATAATAAAAAATATACTGGACCTTTAGATAACTTTACTAAAATGATTAAAGGTGACTCTTATCAAATGCTAATAAGCCACCTTGAGCACACTATCAACCCTTTGGGAAACAGTGATAAATGGGCTCAGTATGAAGTTGTCATCTTAGATAAAAATAAAATCTATCATAAGTTCAATTGGCAAGTTGAAAAATATGAGGGTGAAGGCCCTTTAAAGGATTGTTGGTTGACGACAATGGTTTCTAACCCAATTCCATTAGGCAGCTCAATTTAATTATCCACAGATACATTTTTGTTTCGGATTGATTAAAAATTTAGTAGGAATTGCTTTATGAAATCTAAAGCAAAAGTTGTTGTAGTCGGCGGTGGAGTTGTTGGTGTTAGTGCGCTTTATCATTTAGCAAAAAAAGGTTGGTCAGATGTGGTTCTTGTTGAAAGAAAAGAATTAACATCAGGATCTACTTGGCATGCTGCCGGATTATTACCTTTGTTTAATATGAGTTATTCAGTAGGACAACTTCATAAATATGCAGTCAACTTGTATAAAAAATTAGAAGAAGAAACAGGAAAAAATGTTGGTTTTAGCGTTGTATCAAATATTAGATTGGCAAGTACCAAAGATAGAATGGACGAATATCATCAGTATGCGGGTGTTGCAAAAACAATCGGAGTAGATGTAAAATTTTTAACCCCACAACAAGTAAAAGAAATTTGGCCATTGTGTCATGTTGATGATTTAGTTGGAGCCATTCAGCATCCTGAAGACGGATACATTCAACCAGCTGATTTAACTCAAGCTCTTGCTACAGGCGCAAGAAACATGGGAGCTGAAATTTATAGAAATACAACTGTCTTAGCTATGAAACAAAATAAAGATGGCTGGGTAGTAGAAACTGACAAAGGATCAATTGAATGTGAACATATTATTTCTTGCTCTGGAAACTTTGCAAGACAAACTGGAAAAATGGTTGGATTAGATATTCCGGTAATTCCAGTTGAGCATCAGTACATCGTTACTGAACCACATCCAGAAATTTTAAAAAGAAAAAAAGATGGCTTACCTGAAATGGGAGTATTAAGAGATAGTGATAGTAGATGGTATATGAGAGAAGAAGCAGGTGGACTAATATTAGGTCCATATGAAGATGGAGCTCCTGCATGTTATGTTAATGGACCATCAAAAGATTCTGAATACGAATTATTCCAAGAAGATTTAGATAGATTAGCTCCACATATCGAGGGAGCAATTCATCGAGTTCCAGCATTTGGAGAAGTAGGAGTAAAAAAAGTTTACAATGGAGCAATTTGTTATACTCCAGACGGTAATCCTATTGTAGGACCTGCATGGGGATTAAAAAACTTCTGGATCAATGAAGGACATAGTTTTGGAATTACTGCAGCAGGTGGAGCAGGATGGCAGTTAGCCGAATGGATTGTTGATGGTGAGCCAACTATTGATATGTTGGGAGTAGAGCCAAGAAGATACGGAGATTATGCTACTAAATCTTATCTAAAAGCTAAAAATGAAGAGGCTTATAGCCATGTATTTATTGTTCATTACCCTGATGAAGAAAGACCTGCAGCAAGACCTTTAAGAACTTCCCCTTGCTATGAGCGAATGAAAGATTTAGGAGCTGTGTTTGGACAAAAATTTGGTTGGG
>LIBV01000125.1 GCA_001438335.1 Pelagibacteraceae bacterium BACL5 MAG-120820-bin39 | reverse complement strand
ATATTAAGTATGATAAAAAATTTTCTGAATTTGATTTAAATATTAATTTGCCAAATAAAAAAATAAAAATAATAAAAAAAATAAAAATTCCACTTTTAGGGCTGCACAATATACGTAATGCTGCTGCAGCTATAGCAGTCGCTATGACTATAGGTATTTCAGTTTCAAATATTAAAATTGGGTTAAAAACATTTCAGGGTGTTCAGAGGAGGTTTAATAAAATATTTTCTTATAGAGAATCCGAATTTTATGATGACTATGCTCATCATCCAACTGAAATCAAAGGAGTGCTTGAAGGAGTAAAAAATGTTTATCAAAAATATAAAAAAATATGTATTTTTCAACCTCATAGAATTTCAAGACTTAAAGATTTAAAAAAAGAATTTACATTTGCATTTAAAAATTGTGATGATGTAATTTTGTGCCCAGTTTACTCTGCAGGGGAAAAAATTAAGCTAGGATTTAATTATAAAAACTTTGCAAAACAAATTATTAAAAATTCAAAAGTAAACTTATTTATGATTAACGATAAATTTGAATTAGTTAATTTTATCAAAAATAATATTTATGGTAAAAATATAGTTATTGGTATGGGTGCTGGATCAATATCAGGATGGATGAGAGAAATGCCAAATTTGATTAAATGAAAACTCTAGAAATAAAAAATCTTACAAATGAATTTAAAGAAAACTTAAAAATTAATCATGATATAAAGAAAAAAAATTGGTTCAATATTGGCGGTAAAACAAAACTTTTCTTTAAAGCTGAAAATTTAAAAGAACTGTCAAGTTTTATAAAAAAAATTAATAAAAAAGAAAAAATTTTTGTACTTGGCGCTGGCTCAAATACTTTGTTTACAGATCGAATATATGATGGTGTCGTAATTAAATTATCAAAAAATTTTAATAATATTTCACAGTTATCTGACGAGATAATAATTGCAGGGAGCAGTGTAACTGACAAGGCATTATCAGAATTTGCAATGGAAAATGATTTGGCAGGCTTTGAATTTTTATCATGTATACCTGGTACTATTGGTGGTGGTATAAAAATGAATGCTGGGTGTTTTGGAACAGAATTTAAAGATATTATACTGTCTGTTCAAGCTATGAATAGAAGTGGTCAAATAATTACAATTCCATCATCTAAAATTAAATTTGAATATAGAATAAATAATTTACCAAAAGATTTAATTTTCTTGAGTGCTTCATTTAGAGGAAAAAAAAGTAATAAAAATAATATTAAATCGTTAATGAAAAAATATAAACATCAAAAGGAAGCAGCTCAACCAACTAAAATAAAAACAAGTGGCAGCACATTTAAAAATCCTATCAAACAAACAGATAAAAAAGTTTGGGAACTTATTAAAGACTCAGTACCTCTTGATACTAGTTTTGGTGATGCTGTAATCTCTGATAAACATTGTAATTTTTTTGTTAACAAAGGTAACGCAAGTTTTGAGGAAATGAAAAATTTAATAAAATTTGTATCAAATAAGGTTTATGAAAATACTGGAATTTTAATTGAAACAGAAATTGTGATAATTGAATAAATGAAAAAAAAAATATTAATTATTTCTGGTGGAATTTCAAAAGAAAGATCAATTAGTTTAAAAACTGGATTTCAAGTAGCCAAAGAGCTTAAAAAAAATGATTATAATGTTAAAATTTGTGAGCCAAACTTTGAATTATCACATAAAATTAAAAAGTTTAAACCTAATATTATATTTAATGCATTGCATGGTCAATTTGGAGAAGATGGATACATCCAAACTATATTAGAAACATTTAATATTCCTTACACTCATTCTGGTGTTCTTGCTTCTGCTCAAGCAATGGATAAAGAAATTTCAAAAAAAATTTTTTTGAAAAATAAAATACTTACTCCAAAATTTATCAAGTATTCATTTGATATGAATAAAAAAAAAATAATTAATATAGTTAATGAGAAACTTAAATTTCCTGTGGTTGTGAAACCTATTAATGAAGGTTCAAGCGTTAATGTGCATATATGCAATAAAAATAACCTATTTTTTAATTTACAAAAACTAAAAATTTACAATCAAGTTATGATTGAGGAGTTTATAGCTGGTAGAGAAATTCAAGTAGCTATTATGGGTAAAAAAAAATTAGGCGCTATTGAATTAAAACCTAAAAGAAAATTTTATGACTATGAAGCAAAATATAACCCAAAAGCTAATACACAACATATAATTCCAGTAAATTTATCAAAAAAAAATTTAGAAAAAATATTAAGTATTGCTTTAAAGGCACACAAAACTCTAGGATGTAGAGGTATTACTAGATCAGACTTTAAATTTTATAATAATAAGTTTTATTTGTTAGAAATAAATACCCAACCTGGTATGACGAGCCTATCACTTGTGCCTGAAATTGCAGCCTTTTATGGCATAAGTTTCATTAAATTATTAAAGTGGATTTTAAGTGATGCGTCAAAAAATAGGTAAAAAAGTTTTAATCTATTCATTTATTTTAGTACTTTTTGGAACTTTTAATAATCAAAAGTTATCAGGGTTAAACTATTTTGAGCTAAAAGATATTATAATTGAGTCATCTGAAAATTCAATTTTTTCAGATATATTAGATAAAACATCAGATCTAAAGAAATCAAATATTTTTTTAATTAGTAAGGACAATA
>LIBV01000124.1 GCA_001438335.1 Pelagibacteraceae bacterium BACL5 MAG-120820-bin39 | reverse complement strand
TTTTACCTGAAAATTATTAACTTTGATTTCCCAATAAATTCACCATCATTACCCCTATAATAATTAAACCTAAACCAATCATCGTATAGAGATTAGGTACTTGATTAAATCGAATAACCCCAACAATTACGGTTGCAATAATGGTTAATCCAGCAAATGAAGCATAGGTAATACCCATTGGGATATTTTTCATCACCATTGAGAGCGCATACATGCATAAAACAATTGTAATGCCAGTAATTATACTTGGGAAAAGAAGGGTAAAACCTTCCGCACTTTTTGCAAAACTATTTGAAGTTACTCCAAGCACAACTGCTAGGATGAGGAAAGCATATGAAGAAGCGAGACTCATTTAATAATCTTAAATGAAATCTCGCTAAATATATATAATTATTTAGGCATCTTGGTTGCACCCGTTTCAAGAGAAATAATTTTTCCATCTTGATATTTAAATACGGCCATTACTGCTTCAGTATTTCCATCATTAAACGATACAAATGCATGCTCAACACCAATTTCATCATTTTCAAAAATCACTCTTATTTTATCTCTTTTGATATCACCACTCATTGCCCATTTGATTACATCTGCTTTGCCCAAAACATTACCTGATGCATGCATAGTAAACTTATAATCATCATGTAAAATCTCATTCATGGCCGCTTCATCTTTTGCTTCCATTGCTGCATTATACTTTGCTAATATTGACATATTTATTATCCTTTGTATTGTTCTAGGAAATCATCTCCCATTGGAGTGGTAACTGAATTAGCTAAATCTACCCCAGCTGCAGCTCTTTCTTTATGAAGTTCCTCATCAGCCTTAAAAGCTTCAACACCCTCCATAGTGTCAAATTTAACTATTCCAATGAATTTACTGTCATCACCTTTTTCAGTTCCTGCATAAAGAAATGTCATTCCATATTTTTTGATCTTCTCTGCATTACTGTGAACCATTGCTTTCCATTTTGCAAAAGTTTCTATTGGTCCTTCTATTTTTAGTATCATTTTTCCTCTTTCATCTTTTTGTGGTTGTTAATATGACAGAACTTTTTCAGCTTCTTCTGTAAGTTTTAATAATCCTGGAGGTCCTGACATAACTCCATTCTTATCTTTAACATCATCTTCGGTAATACCTCTTGCTTTACAGTTACCTGTAGATAAATGAATTTTAATTCCTTTATCTTTTATAACCTTTATGTAATCACTTAATTTTCCAACTCCAATAGCTGACATATTTTCTACTATTTCAGTTTTCATTAAAGAGACAGCATTTCCGGCTAGAAATATGTTTACCTCATGTCCTGCTTCAGCTGCCATTGAAGCTATTGCTATTGGAAATACTGCATTGACAGAATTTTCTGGTCCTTGTATTGAATGAACTAATAGTTTCATTGTTTTCTCCTTATCTTTTTTATTATTAATATAAAGTTTGCACTACTTTATTTACTCTTTCTTTACCATTAGGGATCAATCCTTCTAAAAAAGTATGACACTCATTTGTTTTTGCTTTGTCATATTTTGAACCATAATATTTATCTACTGCTTTATTTACTCCTTCGTCCCAATTTGTTTCAGGAACTCCAGATTCTAAAGCAAAGGATTTTAAAACTTTTACTGAAGCCATAGATTTTTCTTTCATACTGTATTCAAAAGTTTCTCCAGCTTGCAAAAAGTAATTTGCCATGTAGAGCCCACTACAATCCCAAGCTTTAGATTTATCTGAATCATTTATTTCCGCATAAGCAGGGAATGAAAAAAAAATACTTATAATTACAAATATTATCTTATTCATTATTATTTTCTTTTTTTAGCTAGCGTTATAATCCATTACATCATCTGTACACTCAGTAAACTGATGAGGCTCAAAAAAATCGTTCATAGATTCTAATTGTTTATTAATTGCATCTGGATCAGTTCCTTTCCACCAACAAAACATAGTCAAAGTTTCACCTGGTGTATTCCATGTCATTTGACACTTAGCAGTTTCACCTGTCATTGATTTTACAATATCTTCCATTTTCATTGATGCTACAACTTCACCCATTTTAGCTTTCGCTTCTTTAGATTTAAAAGTGTGTGTTACCATGAAGTTTTTCATTACTTATCTCCTTTTTATTTGTTTAATATTTATATTCACCAGACATTTGATTCATTGATGTAGAAAATCCAGATGCTTTAGATTTTAAATTCTGTCTACTTGATACACCAGTACCAGTTATCTTGGCGTATTTTCCAGTTCCTTTAGTGATTTCAAAAGTACCAGTTCCACCAACACCACCTGATCCTTTTCCTACATATTTCATGTAAACACTTTCACCATCAAATAGATCAAATCTACACATACCAGTTTCATCTGTAAATTTCCCAGCTTGTAAAGTTAATCCTCCAATGCAGTGCATAGTTGATTTATTAAATATACTATCTGGAGTTTCATCTGTTAAACCGGCTATTCCATCATAAGTAATTGCCATGTCACCTTGTCCAGCATCCATTGCGTTTACTTCCCAAGCACCCATACCGCTAGCGTTAAATTTTCCTGAAGTATGTCCATCAGCAAATGATGCTGTAGACGCTATACTTAATATTATTGCTGCTATTATTTTTTTCATTTTTTTTCCTTTCTTTTTATTCACTAAAGATAACTCTGATTTCATCTTCAATT
>LIBV01000123.1 GCA_001438335.1 Pelagibacteraceae bacterium BACL5 MAG-120820-bin39 | reverse complement strand
TTACCTGTCATAACTCATTAAATTTAGCAAAAAATGCAATTTCAAATAATGCTGATTACTTAGCTTTTGGTGCTTTCTTTCCCACAAAAACTAAAAAGGTCTCTTTTAAAGCAAATACATCAATTCTTAAAAAGGTGAAAAAAATCACTAATATACCCGTTGTTGCAATTGGTGGTATAAACTCAAATAATTATAAAAAACTATTATTGAATAAAGCTAATTTTTTAGCTATTTCAGGCTACATTTGGAAGAATAAAAAATATAACCCTCAAGAGGCATTAGAGAAATTAAAATGAAAATAAATGCAGGTGAAATTAGAGTTGGGATGTTGCTGGAATATAAAGATGATTTATGGCAAGTACTAAAAACACAGCATGTAAAACCTGGTAAAGGTGGAGCTTTTGCACAAGTTGAAATGAAAAGTGTAAATAAAGGAACTAAACTAAATGAAAGATTTAGATCAAGTGAAACTGTAGAAAAAGCTTCATTAGAAGAAACAAATTTTAATTATCTATATGAAGATGATCAAAACTATTTTTTCATGAATCCAAAATCGTTTGATCAAATAGAAATTAAAAAATATATAGTTGGTGAAAAAGGTAAACTATTAACAGAAAATCTAGAAGTTTCTGTAAGTTTCCATAACGAAGTTGCAATTTCAATAGAATTACCCAATCAAGTTACTTGTTTAATTGAAAGTACAGATGCAGCATTAAAAGGACAAACAGCGTCATCCTCTTATAAACCAGCTACTTTAGATAATGGATTAAACATACAGGTTCCTCCCTTTATTGAAGCGGGAGACAAGGTGATTGTTGATACTCGAAATTTAGAATACGTGAAAAAAATATAATTTCATGAATTCAATATCTGCAAATTTAAATATAATGATTAAGGCTAGTGAAAAAGCCTCTAAAGCACTTATTAGAGATTTTGGAGAAATTGAAAAATTACAAGTTTCAAAAAAGGGTCCAACTGATTTTGTATCAAATGCAGATATTAAAGCCGAGAAAATTATAATTGAAGAATTAAAAAAAGCTAAACCAAATTATTCTATACTTAGTGAAGAAAACGGTTATGACGAACAAAAAGATAAAAAAAATACCTGGGTAATAGATCCAATAGATGGAACAATTAACTTTCTACACGGCATTCCACACTTTGCAATATCAATAGCTTTGAAATCGAATGATGAAATTATATCTGGATTGATTTTTGATCCAATTAAAAATGAAATGTTTTATGCTGAAAAAAATAATGGTGCTTTTTTAAATAACCATAGAATAAAAGTTTCTAAAAAAAATCAAATTAATGATTGTTTATTTGCAACAGGTGGAAAAACAAATAATGAACTAGATCTTCCATATAGAAAATCAGGATGTGCTGCTTTAGATATGGCATATGTTGCGTGTGGAAGATATGATGGTTATTTCCAACATGATTTAAATCTATGGGATGTTGCCGCAGGTATAATATTAGTTAAAGAAGCTGGTGGATTGTTGGAAGAAATAGATATGGCACAAACCAAAAAATTGAAAATTGTTGCCTCAACCCCTGATATCAATAGCAAATTAAAGGAAAAATTAACTAACTTTTAATTGTTTTAAAAAATTCTTTTGCTATAAGTCTCGGTATGAAAAAAAACATTCACCCAAACTACCACACAATTAAAGTCGAAATGACTGATGGTACTCAATTTGAAACAAAATCAACTTGGGGAGCTGAGGGTGACTTACTTAAACTAGAAATTGATCCTAAATCACATTCAGCTTGGACTGGTGGAAAACAAAAGCTAATGGATAAAGGAAGAATCAGTAAATTCAATAAAAAATTTCAAAATTTTAATTCAGATAAAAAAAACTAAATGTCAAATTTGCCTCTAATGCCAATGGCAACTGCTGTATGGCTAGTTGAAAATACAACTCTAACATTCAAACAAATTGCAACATTTTGTGGTCTTCACGAAGTAGAAATTCAAGGTATTGCTGATGGAGAAGTTGCAAAAGGCATTAAAGCATACAACCCAATTATTTCTGGACAGCTTTCAAGAGAAGAAATTGAACTATCTTCAAAAGATGAAAATAGACCATTACAAATTAAAAGTAGTGACATTGAAATCTCAAATGAGGAAAAAAAAACTAAAAAATATATACCAATTTCAAAAAGACAAGATAAGCCAGATTCTGCTTTATGGTTATTAAAGCATCACACAATTCTAAAAGACTCACAAATTGCAAAGTTAGTAGGTGTTACAAAAAATTCAGTAACTTCAATTAGAAATAAGAGTTACTGGAATTATAACAATCTGAATCCTAAAGATCCTGTTGCATTAAACTTATTTAGTCAAAAAGAATTACTTGAAGCTATAGAAAAAGCTGAAAGAAGAATAAAAAGAGAAAAAAAAGAAAAAGAAAAATTGAAGCAAAGCAACTAATATTAAATATGATAAATAAAACTAATAGACATAAAATTATAAAAGTGCTAATTAATCGCTTTTTTGGAGGTAGTTATTAAAATAGAAGTTAAAGATAATAATATTGAACAAGCTTTAAGAGTTTTAAAAAGAAAACTCCAAAGAGATGGTTTTTTTAAAGTAGTAAAATTAAAAAGTGTTTACGAAAAACCCTCTGAAAAGAAAAAAAGAATTTTACAAGAAAATATTAAAAGAGTTAAAAAGTTAAA
>LIBV01000122.1 GCA_001438335.1 Pelagibacteraceae bacterium BACL5 MAG-120820-bin39 | reverse complement strand
TTTGGGATTTAAAAGTTGTAAATATTAGAGATGCTGCAGAGGATAAGCACAAAACTGTTGATGATACTCCTTATGGAGGAGGCTCTGGAATGTTATTAAAACCTGATGTGTTAGCAAAATCTTTGGATATTAATAAAATTGAAGGTGAAAGGATTTTTTATTTATCTCCGAAAGGTAAAAAATTCGATCAAAATTATGCTCAAGATCTTGCTAATGAAAAATCAATATCTTTAATCTGTGGACACTTTGAGGGTGTTGATGAAAGAGTTTTAGAGACTAGAAATATTGAAGAAATTAGCATTGGAGACTTTGTTTTATCTGGTGGAGAAACAGCAGCATTAGTCGTTATCGATAGTATTTTAAGATTATTACCTGGAGTATTAGGCAACGAAAAATCTACTAGCGATGAGACTTTCCAAAATGGATTGTTAGAATATCCTCAGTACACAAAACCGCAAATTTGGGAGCAAAAAAGTGTACCAGATGTGCTATTATCGGGAGATCACAACAAAATTAAAGACTGGCGTTTATCTCAATCTGAGGCTATAACACGCGTCCGAAGACCAGATTTGTGGAAAAAATATAAGAGAAACTAATTTGTTAAATACTATGAAAAATATAGAAGAAATTAATCAACATAACGTTAAGAAAATTTTATCAGAAAAGAAAATACCTGAATTCCATCCTGGTGATGTAATTAAAGTTGGTGTTAGAATTACAGAAGGTAAAAAAGAAAGAATTCAATATTTCGAAGGTGTTTGTATAGCAAAAAAGAATAGAGATATAAATTCTTCATTCACAGTGAGAAAAATTTCTTTTGGAGAAGGTGTTGAGAGAACTTTCCCTTTGTATGGTCCAGTAATTGACTCAATTAAAGTAATTAGATCTGGAAAAGTTAGAAGAGCTAAGCTTTATTATTTAAGAGATAGAACTGGTAAGTCAGCTAGAATTGCAGAAAAAATTAGAAAGAAAATTGGTATTGATATAGAGGCAAAACCTGAAACTGTAACTGAAGAAAACTTAGCTCCTGTTACTCAAGAAGCAGAAAATGCTAATGAGGTAAAATCAGAAGCTCCTGCAGAGCAAAAACCAGAAAGCACTTCAGAAAAAAAATAATTTTTTTTTTCAATGTCTACAACACTTTACGATAAAATTTGGAATGATCATTTAGTTGATCAACAAGAAGATGGAACTGCATTACTTTTTGTAGATAGACATTTAGTGCATGAGGTAACAAGTCCACAGGCATTTGAGGGTTTAAGGAATTCAAATAGAAAAGTTAGGCATCCAAGCCTTACTTTAGCTGTTGCTGATCACAATGTTCCAACTACAGACAGATCAAAAGGGATTGCAGACAAGGAGTCAAAAATACAAGTAGACACTTTGGAGGCAAACTGCAAAGAGTTTGGTGTCCAACTATTTGGTATGAATGATAAAAGACAAGGTATTGTACATATCATTGGACCAGAACAAGGATTTACACAACCTGGAACAGTTATAGTTTGTGGAGATAGTCATACCGCTACTCATGGAGCCTTTGGTGCACTGGCTTTTGGAATTGGGACATCAGAAGTTGAACATGTTTTAGCAACACAGACTTTGGTTCAAAAAAAAGCTAAAAATTTTAGAATAAATGTAAACGGAAAATTACCATTAGGAGTTACTTCTAAAGATGTAATTCTTCAAATTATTGGAAAAATAGGAACAGCAGGTGGCACAGGATGCGTAGTTGAATATGCTGGAGACTTGATCAGATCCTTAAGTGTTGAGCAAAGAATGACAATTTGCAATATGACTATTGAAGGAGGTGCTAGAGCAGGCTTGATAGCCCCTGATGAAAAAATATTTGAGTACTTAAAAAATAAACCAATGTCACCAAAAGGAGATAATTGGAATAAGGCACTAGAATATTGGAAAACACTTAAAACTGATGATGGTGCTAAGTTTGATAAAGAGATTAGTTTAAATGCAAATGAAATTTTACCTATGATTACTTGGGGAACTTCTCCACAAGATGTAATTACAATTGATGGCACCGTTCCTAATCCAGCTAATGAACAAGATGAAGATAAAAAAAATTCTATTGAAAGAGCTTTAAAATATATGGGTTTAAAACCAGATATGGCAGCAAAAGATATTAAAATTGATAAAGTTTTTATTGGTAGTTGTACAAATGGCAGAATTGAAGATTTAAGAGAAGCTGCAAAAATATTAAAAGATAAAAAGAAAGCAAACCATGTTCATGCAATGGTAGTTCCAGGCTCAGGTTTAGTAAAAGAACAGGCAGAGCAAGAAGGTTTAGATAAAATATTTATTAATTCAGGATTTGAATGGAGAGAACCTGGATGTTCTATGTGCTTAGCCATGAATGCTGATAAACTAAAACCAGAAGAAAGATGTGCATCCACTTCAAATCGAAATTTTGAAGGTAGACAGGGTAGAGGGGGCAGAACACATTTAGTTAGCCCAGGTATGGCAGCAGCCGCAGCAATTGCTGGAAGTTTAGATGATGTCAGAAAGTATCAGAATTAAATGCAAAAATTCAATAAATTAAAAAGTATTCCAGCTTATCTACCAATAGTAAATATTGATACAGATATGATTATTCCAAAACAATTTTTAAAAACAATTAAAAGAACTGGGCTTGGCAAAAACCTATTTTTTGAAATGAGATATGACGATCAAGGACAAG
>LIBV01000121.1 GCA_001438335.1 Pelagibacteraceae bacterium BACL5 MAG-120820-bin39 | reverse complement strand
GAAAAGCTTGAGAAAGAAATTTTTAAAATAGCTCAAAAAGAATTTAATATAGGCTCACCAAAACAACTTGGAGACATCATATATAATGACTTAAAAATTGCAGGTTTGAAAAAAACTAGAAAAGGTGGATTTGCAACCAATGCAAGCGTTTTAGAGGACTTAGCTTTTAAAGGTCATAAATTTCCTCAACTAGTTTTAGACTGGAGACAAGTATCTAAATTAAAAAATACTTATTCTGATGCGCTACCAGAGCATGTAAATCCCACAACAAAAAGAGTGCATACCTCTTTTTTACTAGCAGCAACCACCACAGGAAGATTGGCATCAAGTGATCCAAATTTACAAAATATACCTATTAAATCTGAAGATGGTAAAGATATTCGAAAAGCATTTATAGCTGAAAAAAATCATACATTAATATCTGCTGATTATAATCAAATAGAAATGAGAATTTTAGCTGACTTAGCTGGGGTTAAAGAATTAAAAAAGGCATTTAAAAATAATGAAGATATTCATTCTTTAACAGCAAGCCAAATATTTAATATAGAAATTAAAAAAGTTGACCAAGATCAAAGAAGAAAAGCTAAAGCAATTAACTTTGGGATAATCTATGGAATTTCACAATATGGTTTGGCAAAACAAATTAATGTAACTAATTATGAGGCAGAAGAGTTTTTAAATGCTTATTTTGCAAAATTTCCTGAGATTAAAATTTATATGGATGACACAATTAAATTTTGTAGAAAATCTGGTTATGTTAATAATATTTTTGGAAGAAGATCTCATTTTAATGCAATAAATGATAAGAACTTTAATGTAAGAAATTTTCAAGAAAGAGCGGCTATTAATGCGCCAATACAAGGTTCTGCATCAGAAATAATGCGACTTGCAATGATTAGACTTCAAAAAAACTTAAGTGAAAATAAAAAATTAAAATCAAAAATGTTACTACAAATTCATGACGAGCTAATATTTGAGGTTCCTAAAGATGAAGTAACTGAGATGACAAAAATAATTAAAAAAGAGATGACCAGTGTTAGTGAAAGTGAGCATCATTCATTCTCAACTCCTTTAACTGTGGACATAAATATCGGTGATAATTGGGGTGCACTTCATTAGTTTTAATTATATTGCCCAATTTAGAACATTTTAGTATTTTTATATTGAATGATGAACAAACAAACAATTGCTTTAGTAGATGACGATAGAAATATACTTACTAGTTTAAGTATAGCTCTTGAGAAAGAAGGATTTAAAGTTCAAACCTACATTGATGGTGAGAGTGCTCTTATTGGTTTAAGTAGAACTCCACCTGACTTAGCAGTAATAGATATAAAGATGCCCAAAATGGATGGAGAAGAATTGCTAAAAAAACTTAGAAAAAAAACTTCTTTACCTGTAATTTTTTTAACTTCAAAAGATGATGAAATTGACGAATTGCTTGGCTTAAAACTTGGAGCAGATGATTTTGTAAAAAAATCAGGAGGTTTTTCAATAAAAGTATTAATTGAGAGAATTAGAGTTCAATTAAGAAAAAAAGATTCAAATAATATTATTGAAGAGAATAAAAGCATTATATCTCATGGAAAACTAAAATTAGATCCATCTCAACTAGAATGCGAATGGAATGGAAAGCAACTACCTGACAAATTAACCACAACAGAATTTTTGATTGTAAAAGAGTTAGCTAAAAGGCCAGGAATAATAAAAGAGAGAGCTCAATTAATGGATATAGCATATAGGGAAGATACAGATATTGAAGATCGAACGATTGATAGTCATGTAAAAAGAATTAGAAAAAAATTTAAAAAAGTTGATCCTGATTTTTCAGCTATTGAAACTAGATACGGTAGTGGATATAGATGGAATGTTAGTTGATGTTAAGTAAATTTTTAAAAAATCTATCAATATTAAAAAAATTTTTATTTATAAATTTTATTTTTTTTACCATTATTGGTTTATTTACAGCCCTATACTTAAAAGAAGTACAGCCAAATTTAATTAAAAAAAAATCAGCAAATCATATTAATATTATTAATAATACAATTGACAATATTTTAAGATTAAATGTTGAATTTAATGAAGAAGATGTAAGAAAATTTTTATTTTCTACGCGATTTATATTTCAAAATTTAGATAGAGTAATATTTTTTGATAATGATTTAAATTTAGTGGGCGATACTGATACTTTAGATCTTGATCCAAGATCTTTTTCATCAAGATTAAATGTTATTGAACTTGAAGTATTAAATGAACAAAAAAATAAGGAAACAATTGAAAAAAAAAATATAAATATTGATGAAAAAGAACCTGTATCTTTCAAGGATATTTTACTAATTTATTTAAACTCAAAAGATTTTGGAAAGCCATTTACTTTTACTCAGGATAATTTTAATCAATTTAAGTTGACAACTATTAAAAATGTAATGAGAGATGGATCAAATGTAGGATTTATTTTAATTACAGAAAATGCCAATGATATAAAAACAGCAATTAATGAAAGAGAAACTTTTATACTAAGAACTGCAATTGCAGTTGGGCTGGTAATATTAATTTTTTCATTTGTTTTAAATAGGTATTTTTTAAAACCTATACAAAATTTAGTTAGTTACACAAAAAAAATTAAAGAAAAAAGTAGAGAAAAAACTAGTATTGAAAATTTAAAAAATAGAAATGATGAGTTAGGTTTATTATCCAATTCATTAGATGATATGACAAATGAA
>LIBV01000120.1 GCA_001438335.1 Pelagibacteraceae bacterium BACL5 MAG-120820-bin39 | reverse complement strand
CTTTGTGTCTCTGAATTTCACCACAAAGGCATTAATGAATTTCATGAATGGTTGTGCTAATGTTTATAGTAAAATGACACCAGAAAACTCTCGTAAACTCTGGAAAATTATTCAGGAAGCTGGCGATTATTTGGTAGGACAATTACCGATCATCCAAATCACCCCAAAGGAAGAAATCCTTATGCTCATGTTGCAATCTGTATCAAAAGTAAATTCAATGCGAGTTATAAAGATATTCCTGATGAAAAATTTGATGAAGTTTTAGAATATATAGAGTTTTTAAAAAAGAATCCGGATTAAACTAATTCAATATTATCTCCAATTGATAACTGACCATCTTGTAATGGTATTAAATATATTCCCATATCCATATGACCATAAGTTTTCTTTAATTGAATTGGTAAATTGATATCTGAAATTTCTGAATTTATTTTTAAATTAGTAGCAGAACATCTAGGTATATGACTTGAAACTTGTAACTCAACATTGTTAATTTTTATAATTTTACCAATCCATGATCTTTCAGTCCAAGCTTCAAGATTTTTTACATAAATATTGCCCCTAAATCTTTCAAACTCAATAGTTTTATTTATTTTAAACTCAAAATCTTTAATACTGTTTAAATTAATTAATGAAATTGTATTTGATGTTTTTTCACTATGGGTTGTGTCAAAAAAAGGATAGAGATGATTTTTTAATAAATAGATTGGTTTTGGAATTTTAGGTTCTAATTCTAATAATTTTTTTGACAAAGCTTCTCTATCATTTTTAGGTATTGATATAATTTCATTACCATCTTTAATAATTGCAATATTTTCATTGTCTAAATTAAAGTTATATCTATTTAAAAAAGGAGAGTTTTTTAAAGTTAAAAAGTTAATCAACTCTCTTTTGTTTGGATCTTTTTCTATTAAAATAGCTTCATCACTATTTAAGTTTCTTGAAAAAGCATAAACACGATCATCTTCTATTCCTACATTTTTTTTTACCAAACATGATTTTATTGTCTGAAACGATAAAGATTTAATTGGACTAAAGTGTAATGATGAAATTTTACAATTCATTAAAAATTATGAATTTTACTAATTTTTATTTTCTATAGTTTTTAGTAGATGATTTACATCTTCTTCTTTTGTATTCCATGCCGCAACAAGCCTTACTGCTTTTCCATCTAATTCATCTTCATTCATTTTATAGCCTTCTGCATTTAAATATTCGATCATATTTCTTGGAAATTTTGCAAAGACTTCGTTAGCTTCTGTTGGGTAAGTAATTTCAATTTCTTGATGAGCTGCTAATCCATCACTTAGCATTTTACCTATCTTATTTGCATGCTTAGCATTTTTTAACCAAACATCATTTTCTAAATATGCATCTAATTGTGCTGAAACAAATCGCATTTTAGATAATAAGTGACCTGCTCTTTTCATTAAAAATCCTAAGTTACCGACTAATTCTTTTTTAAAAAAAATAATAGCTTCAGCTGCCAAACAACCATTTTTAGTTGCACCAAATGATAATACATCAATACCTGATTTCCAAGTCATCTCAGCTGGAGTTGTGTTTAAAGAAACTAATGCATTAGCAAATCTTGCCCCATCCATGTGCATATTTAAATTATGCTTATGGGCAACCTCTGAAATTTTTTTTATTTCATCCAATTGATAAACTTCACCGGTTTCACATACTTGGGTAATACTTACTGAGGAAGGTTGGGTATGATGAACAATTCCTTTGCCACTGATACTTTCGTTAAGTTCTTCTGCAGTGATTTTACCATTTATACCTTGCAAATTAACTAATTTAGCACCTCCAGTATAAAACTCAGGTGCTCCACACTCATCATTATTAATATGTGATAATCTATGACAATAAACATTGCCAAACGAAGGCGTCATTGTTGCTAAGGCTAATGCATTAGCAGCTGTTCCCGATGCAATGGGAAAAACTATAACTTCTTTTTCAAAAATTTCAGATAATTTATTTTGTAGATCAGTTGAAATTTGATCATTGCCATAAGGAGTACTATCTCCATCATTAGCTTTTAAAATTGCTTCCAACACTTCAGGACAAGCTCCTGTAACATTGTCTGAAGCAAATTTGACTCTTTCTCTTTTAATTTTAATATTAGGCATTAATAATTATTGTTTTGGAAAGTAGTCTTTTAAATCTCCTTCCCTATAAACGTCTGCGGTACAACAATGCAACCCTCCTCCAAACGCATATGCATCTCTTAATTCAACTGGAATAACTTCCATTCCTAACTTATCTAATTGTTCAGCTTGATATACTTCACTCTTCTCAACACAAACTGTTTTAGGATCTAATACTAAAACATTCATTGATAACCATACAGAAGAATAACATAATGCTGGTGGCTGATTATGAGCTGGTTGAGCACTATCAACAATCTCCCAGCCATTATCTTCAAAAAGTTTTCTTTGTTCTTTCGGTAATTTTCTTTGAGGATTGTTAATAATTAATCCTTCTTTAATTGGGGTAAAGGTTGCATCAATATGAATTGGGTAAGGATCTCCAGGGAAATTTACAGCATGAACTCTATGATCTTTGTAATGTCTTTTTAACCAATCAATTCCTTTTAAATTTGTTGTAAAACCATGTTGTACTACTAGATCTTTACCAAATCTTAAAACATCCGCAGCATCAAATAATGGCTCTTCTTCAGTAGTTACAAAAAATTTCTTTTCGGTCCACTCAAGTCTTTTTTGAATTCCAATTTTATCTGATAGATAATCTTTTCTATAGTCAGCATCTGTTAA
>LIBV01000119.1 GCA_001438335.1 Pelagibacteraceae bacterium BACL5 MAG-120820-bin39 | reverse complement strand
GATACAAAAAGGTTACCAAATTTTAGAGCTAGAGACATATTTTACTTCTGGTCCAGAGGAAACAAGGGCTTGGACAATTCAAAAAAACTGTCTTGCACCAAAAGCAGCTGGAGAAATTCATTCAGATTTTGAAAAAGGCTTTATAAGAGCTGAAACTGTTTCGTATCAAGACTTTGTAGCTAATAATGGATGGGTTAATTCTAAAACGAATGGTAAAATGAGATTAGAAGGAAAAGATTATATAGTTAAAGATGGCGATGTATTAAACTTCCGTTTCAACACGTGACCATATTTTTTTCATACTGAAATAAACTAAGATTGTTAAGATAATTAAATATACTATAGCTTTAAATCCCATTTGATGTCTAGACTCTAAGTGAGGTTCTGCTGCCCACATCAAAAAAGCCGTAACATCTTTAGACATTTGGATTTCAGTTGCTTCAGTGCCATCATCATATCCGACAATTCCATCTGATAATGGTTTTGCCATTCTTATTTTATTTCCATACATGTATTTGTTATAATAAACACCGTCATCTAAAGTTATACCTTCAGGTGCTTCTTCATATCCTTGCAATAAAGAAAATATATAATCTGCTCCACCACTTCTTGCTTTAATTAAAACTGACATGTCTGGAGGATAAGCCCCACCATTAGCTGCTTGAGCAGCTTTGACATTTTCATACGGTTTGACAAATTTATCAGATAATTTTCCAGGTCTGATAAACATTTCACCATCTGCATTCGGACCATCATTTACATCATAAGAAGCTGCAATAGCTTTTACTGCTTCTTCACTAAATTCAGGACCGCCCTTTTCTGCTAAATTTCTAAAACTCACATATTTCATTGAATGACATGAGGCACAAACTTCCTTGTATACTTTATATCCTCTTTGAAGTTGAGCTCTGTCAAATTTTCCAAATAGGCCTTTGAATGTCCAATCTGTTTTCAAATAATCAACATTTTCTGCAGCATTGATCTGAAATGAGCTAGAAATAAAAATAATTAAAAAAAATATAGATCTTTTAAAATTTTTCATTTTAGTTATTTAAACTTTCCTCTTTATTTCTTGCTGTAGAAAGATTTGGGGAACCACCAAGAACTGGTTCAGTGATACTCAGTGGAACTGGCAAGGTTTTTTCCTTAAAGCCTAACACTGGTAAAATAACTAAAAAATGTAAAAAATAATAAGCTGTGGCAACTCTTGCAACTAGCAAATATAATCCCTCTGCTGGCATTGCTCCAACATATCCAAGTATTAATACGTCTGCTACAAGTATCCAGTAAAACTGTTTATACAAAGGTCTGAATACTGCTGATCTAATTTTAGATGTATCTAGCCATGGTAATGCAGCTAATATCAAAATCGCTGACAACATTGCGACAACTCCTAAAAGCTTGTCGGGAACTGATCTTAAAATTGCATAAAAAGGTAATAAATACCATTCTGGCACAATATGAGCAGGTGTTACGAGAGGATTTGCTTCAATATAGTTATCAGCATGACCTAAGATATTAGGACTATAAAAAACAAAAAATGCGAAAACAATCATGAACATCAACAAAGCAAAACCGTCTTTAATAACTATATACGGGTGAAATGGGACAGTATCTTTTGATGGTTTTTTAATGTCAATTCCAACCGGATTATTATTTCCCGGTACATGTAATGCCCAAATGTGAAGTACTACTAAACCTAAAATTAAAAAAGGTATCAAGTAATGTAATGTAAAAAATCTTGTTAAAGTTGGGTTGTCAACTGAATAACCGCCCCACAACCATGTAACGATACCTTCACCAACTAAAGGAATTGCACTAAATAAATTTGTAATAACTGTTGCTCCCCAAAAACTCATTTGGCCCCATGGAAGAACATAGCCCATAAATGCTGCAGCCATCATTAACAGATAAATTACTATTCCAATAATCCAAATTATCTCTCTTGGTGCTTTGTAAGAACCATAAAATAAAGATCTAAAAATATGAATATAAACTGCAAGAAAGAACATTGATGCACCATTTGCATGAATATATCTAATTAACCATCCATAATTTACATCACGCATAATGTGTTCAACACTCTCAAATGCCATATCTGCATGAGCTATGTAATGCATCGCTAAAGTTAAACCTGTAACAATTTGAGTGATTAAACAAAATGTAAGTATTCCTCCAAAAGTCCACCAATAGTTTAGGTTTTTTGGAGTTGGATAATCAGTTAGATGATTTGCAAGAGTTAATAAAGGCAGTCTATCATTAAACCATTTTCCAACTTTAGATTTAGGTGTGTAATCATGGTCACTCATAAATATTTTTATCCAATTTTTATTATGTTTGAGTCAGTAAATTCGTATTTAGGGACTTCCATATTTAATGGGGCTGGGCCTTTTCTAATTCTCCCTGAAGTATCATAATGAGATCCATGGCAAGGACAAAACCAACCTTTATAATCACCCTTATCATTTAATGGTACACATCCAAGGTGAGTACAAACACCAACCATCACAAGCCATTCAGGGTCTTTTGCTCTATCCTCATCTTTTTCTGGATGTTTTAAATCTTCCATTTTTACAGCTCTAGCTTCTGCAATTTCCTCTTGCGTTCTTCTTCTTATGAATACTGGCTTACCTCTCCATAGTACTGTAATCGTATTTCCAGGCTTAACTGAACTTACATCTACTTCTGTGCTTGCTAAGGCTTTTACCGAAGCATCTGGATTCATTTGATCAATTAAAGGCCAAACTACAGCTCCAACTCCAACTGCTCCTACAGCATACGAAGCTGTAAAC
>LIBV01000118.1 GCA_001438335.1 Pelagibacteraceae bacterium BACL5 MAG-120820-bin39 | reverse complement strand
AATACAAAAAGGTTACCAAATTTTAGAGCTAGAGACATATTTTACTTCTGGTCCAGAGGAAACAAGGGCTTGGACAATTCAAAAAAACTGTCTTGCACCAAAAGCAGCTGGAGAAATTCATTCAGATTTTGAAAAAGGCTTTATAAGAGCTGAAACTGTTTCGTATCAAGACTTTGTAGCTAATAATGGATGGGTTAATTCTAAAACGAATGGTAAAATGAGATTAGAAGGAAAAGATTATATAGTTAAAGATGGTGATGTATTAAACTTCCGTTTCAACACGTGACCATATTTTTTTCATACTGAAATAAACTAAGATTGTTAAGATAATTAAATATACTATAGCTTTAAATCCCATTTGATGTCTAGACTCTAAGTGAGGTTCTGCTGCCCACATCAAAAAAGCCGTAACATCTTTAGACATTTGGATTTCAGTTGCTTCAGTGCCATCATCATATCCGACAATTCCATCTGATAATGGTTTTGCCATTCTAATTTTATTTCCATACATATATTTATTATAATAAACACCATCGTCTAGAGTTACTCCCTCAGGGGCTTCCTCATATCCTTGCAATAAAGAAAAGATGTAATCTGCCCCACCACTTCTTGCTTTTATTAAAACAGACATGTCAGGAGGATAAGCACCCCCATTTGCTGCTTGAGCAGCTTTAACATTTTCATAAGGGTTCACAAATTTATCTGATAATTTTCCTGGTCTAGTAAACATTTCACCATCCGCATTTGGGCCATCAGTGACATCATATGATGCGGCAATTGCTTTGACTGCTTCTTCACTAAACTCAGGGCCACCTTTTTCTGCTAAATTTCTAAAACTCACATATTTCATGGAATGACATGATGCACAGACTTCTTTATATACTTTGTATCCTCTTTGCAGTTGACCTCTATCAAATTTTCCAAATAAGCCTTTAAAAGTCCAATCTGTTTTTAAGTAATCTACATTTTCTGCAGCATTTACTTGAAATGAACTAAATATAAAAATAATTAAAAAAAATAAAGATTTTTTAAAGTTTTTCATTCTAGTTATTTAAACTTTCTACTTTATTTCTAGCGGCCGAAAGGTTTGCTGAACCACCAAGAACTGGCTCAGTTATACTTAATGGAACTGGTAAAGTTTTTTCCTTAAAACCTAAAACTGGCAAAATAACTAAAAAATGTAAAAAATAGTAACCTGTAGCAACCCTTGCTATTAATAAATACAATCCTTCTGCTGGCATTGCTCCAACATATCCAAGTATTAATACGTCAGCTACTAATATCCAATAAAACTGTTTGTACAAAGGTCTGAACACAGCAGATCTAATTTTAGATGTATCTAACCATGGTAATGCAGCTAATATCAAAATCGCTGATAACATCGCAACAACTCCTAAAAGCTTATCTGGAACTGATCTTAGGATTGCATAAAATGGTAATAAATACCATTCAGGTACAATATGAGCAGGTGTTACCATTGGATTTGCTTCGATATAATTGTCTGCGTGTCCCAAAATATTGGGGCTATAAAAAACAAAAAATGCAAAAACAATCATAAACATCAGTAAAGCAAAACCATCTTTAATGACTATATAAGGATGAAATGGGACGGTATCTTTCGATGGTTTTTTAATATCAATACCAACTGGATTATTGTTTCCTGGTACATGTAACGCCCAAATATGTAGCACTACTAGACCTAAAATTAAAAAAGGAATTAAATAATGTAGCGTAAAAAATCTTGTTAAAGTTGGGTTATCAACCGAATAGCCACCCCATAGCCAAGTAACGATACCTTCACCAACCAAGGGGATTGCACTAAATAAATTTGTAATAACTGTTGCTCCCCAAAAACTCATTTGTCCCCATGGAAGAACATAGCCCATAAATGCTGCAGCCATCATTAAAAGGTAAATTATTATTCCAATTATCCAAATTATTTCTCTTGGTGATTTGTAAGATCCATAAAATAAAGATCTAAAAATATGAATATAAACTGCTAGAAAAAACATTGATGCACCATTTGCATGAATATATCTAATCAACCATCCATAGTTCACATCACGCATAATATGTTCAACACTTTCAAATGCCATATCCGCATGAGCTATATAATGCATAGCTAAAGTTAAACCTGTAACAATTTGAGTAATTAAACAAAATGTAAGAATTCCTCCGAAGGTCCACCAATAATTCAGATTTTTTGGAGTTGGATAATCTGTTAAATGATTTGCAAGTGTTAATAAAGGTAGTCTATCGTTAAACCATTTTCCAACTTTAGATTTAGGTGTGTAATCATGGTCACTCATAAATATTTATTATCCGATTTTTATTGTATTTGAATTTATAAATTCATACTTAGGAACTTCCATATTTAATGGAGCTGGGCCTTTTCTTATTCTTCCTGAAGTATCATAATGAGATCCATGACATGGACAAAACCAACCTTTATAATCGCCCTTATCATTTAGTGGCACACATCCTAAATGAGTGCACACCCCAACCATAACAAGCCACTCAGGATCTTTTGCTCTATCCTCGTCTCTTTCAGGATGTTTTAAATCTTCCATTTTTACAGCTCTAGCTTCGGCAATTTCTTCTTGAGTTCTTTTTCTGATGAAAACAGGTTTGCCTCTCCACAAAACAGTAATTGTATTTCCTGGCTTAACTGAACTCACATCAACCTCTGTACTTGCTAATGCTTTAACAGAAGCATCTGGATTCATTTGATCGATCAAAGGCCAAGCAACAGCCCCTACTCCAACTGCTCCCACAGCATATGAGGCTGTAAAT
>LIBV01000117.1 GCA_001438335.1 Pelagibacteraceae bacterium BACL5 MAG-120820-bin39 | reverse complement strand
AAGGAATTACCAAAATCTATAAAAATTAAAGTTAAGTCCAATACTTCTAAAAATAAATTTTTAGCAATGGTGAATAAAGCCAAAGAATACATAAAATTAGGTGATATTTTTCAAGTAGTTTTAAGCCAGAGATTTGAAGCAAAATTAACAAAAAAACCAATTGAAATTTATAAAAAACTTAGAGTTACAAATCCCTCACCTTTTATGTTTTTCTTTAATTTTCAGGATTTCCAAATCATTGGAGCTAGTCCTGAGATATTAGTGAGACTTAGAGATAATAAAATTACTGTTAGACCAATTGCGGGAACTAGACCACGTGGTAAAACTGCAAAAGAAGACCTTTATTATGAAAAAGATCTTCTAAATGATAAAAAAGAACTTTCAGAACATTTAATGCTTTTAGATCTAGGAAGAAATGATGCTGGTAAAGTATCCAAAATTAATTCAGTAAAAGTTACTGAAAGCTTTATAATTGAAAGATATTCACATGTTATGCATATAGTCTCGAATGTTATAGGTGAATATAATAAAAAATTTTCAAAATTTAAATCCTTGCTAGCTGGTTTTCCTGCAGGGACAGTTTCTGGTGCACCAAAAATAAGAGCTATGGAAATCATTGATGAATTAGAAACATCCAAAAGAAAAGTTTACGCTGGTGGGATTGGATATTTTTCAGCAAATGGAGAATTTGATACTTGTATAGCACTAAGGACTGCTGTTGTAAAAAATAATAAATTCTATGTTCAAGCAGGAGCTGGCATCGTAGCAGATAGTAAGCCTAAAAACGAATATGAGGAAACAGTTAATAAAGCTAAAGCTTTAATTAATGCTTTAAGATAATGAAGATATTGTTATTAGATAATTATGATAGTTTTACATTTAACTTGTATCACTATATTTCTTCATTAAACACTAAAGTTGATGTTGTAAGAAATGATAAAATCACTTCAAAAAAAATAATTGAAAAAAAATATGATAAAATTGTAATTTCACCAGGACCAGGAAATCCAAATCAATCAGGAAATTGTATAAATATATTAAAAACTTTACATAAAGAAATACCATTTTTAGGTGTTTGCCTTGGGCACCAAATTATTGGACAAGTGTTTGGCTCAAAAATTGTTCAAGCAAAAAAATTAATGCATGGCAAGACAAGTGTAATTAAATCTAAAAAAATTGGAATTTTAAAAAATCTACCACACACTTTTGAAGCTACGAGATATCATAGTTTAATAATTGATAGGGATTCATTATCTAAAGATTTAGAGATTACTGCTGAAACTGATGATGGAGTGATTATGGGCGTTCAACATAAAAAATTTAACATACATGGTGTGCAGTTTCATCCTGAAAGTATTAGAACAAAATTAGGGTTAAAAATATTAAGAAACTTTATTAACAACTAGGTATATGGAAAAAATTTTAACTAAACTTAAAAATAAAGAAAATCTAAATTTTGAAGAAAGTAAACTTGCTTTTGAAATATTGATGAGTGGTAAAGCAAGTGATGAACAAATTTTCAGTTTTTTAACACTATTGTCTGAAAAAGGAGAAGTTGCTGAAGAAATTGCTGGGGGTGTTTATATACTTCGAAACAAATCTAAAAGAGTAAACGTAGAAAATTGTATTGACACCTGTGGTACTGGTGGCGATGGCATGCATACACTTAATATTTCTACAGCTTCTGCTCTTTTACTAGCAAGTATGGGAATAAAAGTAGCTAAACATGGCAATAAAGCCGTTTCTTCTAAATGCGGATCGGGAGATGTTTTGGAGGCTTTAAAAATTAAAATAGATCTGGAACCTAAAGATATTGAAAAAGAAATAAATGTTAATAATTTTGGATTTATGTTTGCACCCAATTATCATAGTGCAATGAGATTTGTTGGTCCAATAAGAAAGCAAATAGGTAAAAGAACTATTTTTAATCTGATTGGCCCTTTAAGCAATCCAGCTCTAGTTAAAAGACAAGTAGTTGGAGTTTTTGATAAAAAATTATTAAAAGTTTTTGCTGATGGACTTAAAAATTTAGATATTAAATTTGCATGGATAGTAAGTAGTGAAGATGGATTAGATGAAATATCTCCATATGAAAAAACAAATGTTATTCAATTAAAAGATGGTAAAATATCTGAAATAATTATAGATCCATATTTATTAAATGTTAATGCAGACAAATTTGAGAATTTAATTGGTGATGATGCTAATTTTAATGCTGCCAAAATGATTGATATATTTAAAGGAGAAGATAATGATTTTTCAAAAGCAGTATGTTTAAATGCTGCTGCTGGTTTAATTGTTGCAGAAAAATTTTTGGAATTTTCTGAAGCTTATAATAATGCTAGAAAATTTATTCTCTCTGGGAAAGCCTATTTACATTTAAAGAAAATACAAAATGTCTAAAAATATACTTGAACAAATAATCAAAAAAAAAATTGAAAAAATTGATCTATTAAAACAATCCTTAGATGTTAAGACTTTAGATGCATTGATTAATAAGAATAAAACTTTTATCAATTTTAAAGATAAAATAGAAAATAGAATAAAAAAAAAACAAATATCAGTTATAGCTGAAATTAAAAAAGCCAGCCCTTCAGCTGGTGTAATAATAAACAATTACAATCCTGTAGAAATTGCTCAAATTTATTTTAATAAGAATGTAACTTGTCTATCAGTTCTAACTGAAGAGGATTTTTTTTTAGGAAATTTAATTCACATCAGTAAAATAAAAGAAAAAATTAAATTGCCAGTTTTATGTAAAGATTTTTTTATTGATAAGTTTCAAGTACGCCTTGCCAGAAGTTATGGTGCTGATGCC
>LIBV01000116.1 GCA_001438335.1 Pelagibacteraceae bacterium BACL5 MAG-120820-bin39 | reverse complement strand
TGAACATATTTTTATTCCCTTAGAATCTATACATAGAATTCAAAATCCTGGAAAAATGCCTGTTAAAATTATTGAAGCTCAAGTTGGATCAATTTTAAAAGAAACCGACATTGTAAGATATGAAGATGTTTATGGTAGAGTAAAATAATTTAAATGGACACTTTAACTTTTATTCTTTTATTCATAATTATCTTTTTACTCTTTTTATTAATAAAGAAAGAAAAAAAAATTGAACCTACTTCTCACGTTGAAAAAAATTTAACAAAAAATACAAAACCAATTGATAACAATCTCTATCAAAAAACTCTTTATAAATTATTAGATTACATTCCAGAACAAGTTATCATTCTAGATAAATCTAAAGAAATCTTATTTAATAATAAATCTGCTAAAGATAGATTTCAGATTAAATTGAAAGATAACATTAGTTATTATTTACGAAATCCAGATTTGCTTAATGCTATTGAAAAATCATTTGAGGGTGAAAATGTAAAAAGTTTTAACGTAGAATTAAGAAACCCTAATGTGCAACGAATAAATGTTACTTTATTTTATGACAATACAAACTTTTTCTTTAATGAAAGTGTGTGCTTACTTTTCATAAGAGATTTAACTGAATTTTACAAGTTCCAACAATTAAAATCGGACTTTGTTGCTAATGTTTCTCATGAATTAAGAACTCCACTGCAATCAATTAAAATGGGTTTAGAAACTATAGAAAATAATGAAAAGATTAAAAATGATGATGAGTTGAAAAATTTATTTCCAATAATGCTCTCTCAGTCCGAACGAATGGAAAATCTAATTAGAGATTTATTATCTCTTTCAAAAATTGAATTACAAGAACACATTAAACCAACCCACGAAATTGATCTAAATAACGTAATCAATTATGTAATTGAAACACAAAAAGATTTAGTAAAAAGAAAAAATATTAAAATAAATTTTTCACAAATTGATGATTTTAAAATTATTGGAGATCAAGACAAGTTAATAGAGATATTTACTAATTTAATTGATAATGCAGTAAAATATAGTAATGAAAATACAGAGATAAATATAATTCCTAGCAAAGATAAAAGTTTCAATATCATTAAAATAATTGATCAAGGTATAGGTATTCCAAAACAATATATTTATAGGGTTACTGAGCGTTTTTTTACTGTTGATCCAAGTAAAAGTAGAAGTGTTGGAGGCACTGGTTTAGGTCTTGCGATTGTTAAACATTTAGTATCCCAGCATAGAGGATTAATGGATATTTCTAGCGAAATTAACAAAGGAACTACAGTAGAATTAAAATTTAAATCTCTTTAATTCAACTAAAAGTTTAGCATTTGTAACAAAAGTTTCATATTTCTGTAATAAATTTTTTAGCTTTAATCATTATTTATACAGCACATTAATAAACTAAAAGGAAAACAATGAAGAAAATTATAAATATATTATTCACTTTATTGATCATTGCTGGATTTAATTCAAATTCATTTGCAAGAGATCAAATTAAAATTGTAGGTTCATCTACAGTTTACCCTTACGCAACAGTTGTAGCTGAAAAATTTGGTAAACAAGGTAGCTTTAAAACACCTGTTATCGAAAGTACTGGTACTGGTGGGGGAATGAAATTATTTTGTGCTGGCGTAGGAACAAATCATCCAGATATCACGAATGCATCAAGAGCAATCAAATCTTCTGAAAAAGAACTTTGCGCTAAAAATGGTGTAACTGATATTATTGAAATAGTTGTAGGCAATGATGGTATTTCTTTTGCGCACTCTGTAAACTCACCTGATGTTAACTTTACAAAAGAACAACTTTGGAGAGCTTTAGCAATGCAAGTTGATGTTAATGGGGAATTAGTTGATAATCCATATAAAAATTGGAGCGATATAGACTCTTCTTTACCAAATACAAAAATCGAGATTCTAATTGCGCCACCAACTTCTGGTACAAGAGATGCATGGAATTCTTTAGTAATGTCTAAAGGATGTACAGATGCAGCAAAATCTTTGTTCAAAGAAGCTGGCAAAAAGTCGGATGAGTGTGAAAAAATAAGAGAAGATGGCTATGCAGTTGAAGCTGGTGAAAATGATACTTTAATAGTTCAAAAAATATCTTCTAACCCAAATGCATTTGGATTTTTTGGTTTTAGTTATTTAATTAGCAATAAAGATAAAGTTAAAGCTGCATCAATAGAAGGTGTAAAACCCTCTTTAGAAGGTATTCAAGATTATTCATATCCTGTAGCAAGACCTCTTTTCTTTTATGTTAAAAAAGCTCACATTGGTGTAATCCCAGGAATTCAAGAGTTTTTAAAAGAGTTTACATCTAAAAAAGCTATGGGTTCAAGAGGTTATTTAGCTGATATTGGTTTAGTGCCATTAGCTTCTGAAAAATATAAGACGACTAGAACAGCTGCTGTAGACTTAAACACAATCACTCTTAATTAACTAAATCTAAATTTTAATAAAAGGCCAGTAAAATCTGGCCTTTTTTTTTCTATCTACAGTTTTAATTTTAACAAAACTGTAACATTAAATCTGTAATTATCTCTCAAAATGAATTCTATTTTAATTCTACTAATTACAGTTTTCTCAATTACTCTATTTTTCTATGGTAGATCAAAATCAAAAATCTGGTCAATAGAAAAAAGTGTTAAATTAAAAGCCCTTCCAAAATTTTATGGTTACTATCTTGTTTTGTGGTGCTCTATACCATCATTAGTGTTTTTGGGAGTGTGGACTATATTTGAACCAGTAATAATTAAATCTATAATTTTAAAATTAGCTGAAAACAAAGGTGTAAACATTTTAGATGAT
>LIBV01000115.1 GCA_001438335.1 Pelagibacteraceae bacterium BACL5 MAG-120820-bin39 | reverse complement strand
CCAGATTTATCAAGTATAGCAGGTTTTTCTGATCCTTTATTTCCAACTCTTAATAATTTCATAATCTCTCCTATATTTATATTTTAAATTGAAATTCCACCATCAACTGAAATTGTTGTGCCTGTTGTAAAAGTTGAGTCATCACTAGCTAAATATACTGCAACTGCAGCTATCTCCTCTGCAGTGCCAAGTCGACCCATTGGTTGTCTAGCTATGAAATCTTTTTTTGCCTGAACTGGATCTGGACTTTGATTAACTCTATCTTGCCATGATGGCGAAAATACAGTTCCAGGTGCAATTGAATTACATCTAATATTTTGTTTTACAAAATCAGCGGCAATAGCTTTTGTTAAACCTATAACTGCACCTTTTGTAGTTCCATATACAAATCTATTTGGGAAACCTTTGAAACTTGAGGCACAAGATGATACATTAATTATACTACCACCATTTTGTTTAACCATGAATGGTATGATTGCTTTTGACATAAAATACATAGACTTAACATTTACATCAAATGAAAAATCCCAATCTTTTTCATCACATTCTAATATGGTTCCATGATGAACAAATCCTACTGCATTAAATAATACATCAATTCGATCTTTATCTTTTAAAAAAACTTCAATTGCATTTTTATCTGTTGCATCTAATTTTTGAACTTTAATATTTGAAAATTCAGCATTTAATTGATTTAAAGTTTTCTCATTAATGTCTGTTGCAATTACATTAGCACCTTCATTGTTAAAGGCTATTGCTGTAGCTCTACCGATACCTTGACCAGCTGCTGTTACAATTATATTTTTTCCTTCAAGTCTTTTGCTCATACATTTCCTTTCCAATATAATTTAGTGTGAATTTCTTGGTATCCCTTTTTTTTCAGAAATATCTAAATATATTTCCCTTGATTGAATGCAAGCCCCATCCTCAAGCTGCCCTACATGATCTCTTGATATTTCTTGCCATGGGGTTTGATTAATTAGTTTTTTAATCTTTCTTTTCTTTCTACGATTTTGAAATTCTTTTTTAGAGATTAATAAATCCACTCTTCGTTTATTAAGGTCAATACAAAGTTTATCTCCTGTTTTAATAATTCCTATATCTCCTCCTATAGCAGATTCAGGCGAGACATGTAGTATTGATGGACTTTCAGAAGTTCCACTTTGTCTTCCATCTCCTAAAGTTGGTAAAGCATTAATACCTTTTTTTAGAAGATTGTTAGGTGGTTGCATATTAACCACCTCTGCAGATCCAGGATATCCAACAGGACCACATCCTCTAATAATTAATATAGAATTCTCATCTATTTTTAAATTCTTGTTATTAATTCTTTTATGATAATCTTCAGGTCCTTCAAACACCACTGCTTTTACATAAAACATATTTGGATGTTTAGGATTTGATAGATATCGCTTTGTGAACTCTTTACTAATTACTGAAGTTTTCATTATAGCTGATGAAAAAAAATTACCTTTCATTACTAAAAAACCTGCATTATCAGCCAATTTTTCGCTAAATGTTTTAATAACCGTTCGATCCACGTTGATATTTTTTCTTAAATTTTCACCAACAGATTTTCCAGTAACAGTCATTGCTTTAGTATTAATTTTGTTATTTTTAATTAATTCTTTCATTACAGCTGGAATACCCCCTGCTCTATAAAATTTTTCCATTAAGTATTCACCGGCAGGTTGGCAATTAACTAATAATGGAATTTCATGACCAATTTTTTGCCAATTAGATAAACCAAATTTAATACCCATATGTTTTGCAATTGCAATTAAATGCGTAGTACAATTACTTGATCCACCAATTGCACTTGCGACCACTACAGCATTTTCAAAAGCTTGCTTCGTCATTATTTTTGAAGGCTTCAAATCTTCATGGACCATTTGAACTATTCTTTTTCCTGTTTCATAAGAAATTTGTTCTCTTTCTCTGTAGGGTGCAGGAATTACAGCACAACCTGGTAATGACATTCCTAAAGCTTCAGCAACTGAATTCATCGATGATGCTGTACCCATTGTGTTACAATGACCAATACTTGGAGCAGAGGAAGCAACCATATCCATAAATTTTTCGTAATTGATTTCACCTTTAGCTAATAATTTTCTTGCCTCCCAAACTATCGTACCTGACCCAGCTAATTTACCTTTATAATTACCATCCAGCATTGGTCCACCAGACAAAACTATTGCAGGGATATTTACTGTAGCTGCAGCCATTAAAGCTGCGGGAGTAGTTTTATCACAACCTGTTGTTAATATTACACCGTCAATTGGATAACCATATAATACTTCTACCAATGATAAGTATGATAAATTTCTATCCAGCATCGCCGTTGGTCTTTTTCCAGTTTCTTGAATAGGATGAGTTGGAAACTCCATAGGAATTCCACCCTGCTTAACTATTCCATCTTTAATTCTTTTGCTTAATGATAAAAAATGTCTATTGCATGGAGACAAATCACTTCCAGATTGTGCAATTCCAATAATAGGTTTTCCAGATTGTAGTTCTTGTCGAGTTAAACCATAATTCAGATAACGCTCTAAATATAGAGCAGTCATCTCTGGATCTTTTGGATTATTAAACCATTGTTGGCTTCTTAAATTTTTTTTCTTCATCAAAGTTTCTTTAATTAAATTTCTTCTATCTGTTACGTTATCCCAGCATCAACAATAAAATCTTGTTTTGTACAACCAGATGATTGATCTGATGCTAAAAATAAAACTAATCTTGCAACATCTTCTGGTTTTAATTGTCTTTTCAAAGCTTGCTTTTCTAATATTAATTTTTTGTATTTTGGTGTTAGCCAGTGTTTAATTTGTCTTTCGGTAGCAATAGAACCTGGTACAACTGAATTGCATCTTATATTAAATGTGCCAAATTCTTGAGCAAATGATCTAGTTAGCCCAACTACCGCAGATTTCGCTGTTTCATAAATAACTTTATCACC
>LIBV01000114.1 GCA_001438335.1 Pelagibacteraceae bacterium BACL5 MAG-120820-bin39 | reverse complement strand
ATGTAATTTCTAAACATGCAGAATTTAAGAAAGAGGATTTATATCTTGATGTTATTTCATCGTATCGTAACGATAAAGTTGTTCTAATAGTTTCTATCCCAATGAGCACAAACTTAACACAATATACTTACATGTCAGATTCGTTTAGATGTAGAAATATATTTAACTCTGTAAGAGATCATTTGCTTAAAAAGGAAATCTATAATGATTATAGATATTCTATGGCTAAAAGTTATTTAACATCTGTTTTTTCTACTCCCTCATCTTGGAGAAGTTGGAGATACAATGAGAAATTTAAGGAGGAATTAGTGGAAATGGTAAAATTACAAGTTACTTTAAGACCAACAACTGAACTTGCTCTTACACAAAAAGTTAATCCCGTTTCATGTGAAGGTGGCCTAGAGTTTGAAGAAACTGACCTAATTTTAACTAAAAAATACAACTAAAAAGTTACTGTTTTAACAAAACTGTAACATTTTTGTAATATTTACTTATCACTAAAATTCTAAATACAAGGCTCATTAATTAATAAAAAGGAATCAAATAATGAAAAAAATAACTTTAGCTCTAGCTGCTTTAGTTGCATTCTCTTTTGCAACTGTTGCACAAGCAAGAGATCAAATCCAAATCGTTGGGTCTTCTACAGTATTTCCATACGCTACTGTTGTAGCTGAAAGATTTGGTCAATCTGGTTTTAAAACGCCAGTAATTGAATCAACAGGAACTGGTGGTGGTGCAAAATTATTTTGTGCTGGTGTTGGTACACAACATCCTGACATTACAAATGCATCAAGAGCAATGAAAGATTCAGAAAAAGCTCTATGTGCAAAAAATGGAGTTACTGATATAGTTGAAATCGTAGTTGGTAACGACGGAATTACATTAGCTTACAGCAGAGATGCAAAACCAGTTAACTTTACAAAAGAACAACTTTGGAAAGCTTTAGCAAAAAATGTTGCTGTAGATGGAAAAGTGGTAGCAAATCCATATAAAAAATGGAGTGATATAGACTCATCTTTACCTAACCAGCCAATAAAAGTTATGATACCTCCAGGAACTTCAGGAACTAGAGATGCATGGGATTCTTTAGTAATGGGTAAAGGTATTGATAAAGCTTCTAAAGATCTAAAAATTGATTCATCTGAATATAGAGAAGATGGAGCTGTAATCGAAGTTGGTGAAAATGACAGTTTGATTATTCAAAAATTAATTGCTGATAAAGAAATGTTTGGTTTCTTCGGTTTCAGTTACTTTCTAGCTGCTCAAGACAAACTTCAAGCTGCAAGTATTGAAGGCGGTCAACCAAGCTTAGAGGCTATTCAAGACTATAGTTATGCAGTTGCTAGACCTTTATTCTTTTATGTGAAAAAGGCTCACGTTGGTGTGATCCCTGGTTTACATGAATTTGTAAAAGAGTTCACAACTACAAAAGCTATTGGTAAAAGTGGATACTTAGCTGATATCGGTCTTGTACCGTTGGATCAAAAAAAATACAAAGCTACTAGAGACAATGCAATGAAGTTAATTGCAATGAGTAACTAGTATTTAGTATATTAATAATTTATAATAAAAAGGGGTCTTAGGACCCCTTTTTTTAAAGCTTTTAAAAGGTCATAAATTTGAACTTAATTATATTCACAACCATTCTTTTACTGGGCTTCACCACATATTATTTTGGAAGAAAAAAAGCTTTATTAATCCAAAACACTAATACCAGATTAACAGCCTTACCTAAATTTTATGGATATTATTTAGCTATCTGGTGCTCAATTCCGGCATTTATAATTTTTGCACTATGGTCAATTTTTGAACCAACAATAGTAAAATTATTAGTTCTTACTGATTATTCAAATCAAGGATATTTAAGTGATGAACTAAACCTGATTTATGAAAAAACTAAATCTTTAGCAAGAGGTTTATATTCAGGAGAGGTGACAGTTTTTTTAGAAGATTCAACTGCAAAATATCAAAATTTAAAATCAATAGCTCAAAATTCTAAAGTTGTAGTTATTTTGTCCATAATTATTGCTTCAACATTATTTGCTTATAAAAAAATTTCAAACAATACACGAACTAGAGAACCAGTAGAAAAATTCTTGAATGCTGTTTTGTTTACCTCGTCTTTAGCCGCTATATTAACAACACTTGGTATTGTTTTTTCTTTAATTTTTGAAACTATTAGATTTTTTAGCGTAATACCTTTTTTTGATTTTATTTTTGGAACTCATTGGTATCCAGCAAAAACTTTTGTAAGAGATGCTTCAGCAGAAGTTGACCCTGAAATGTATAAAGATGCATTTGGTTCGGTTCCATTATTTGCAGGAACATTTTTTATTGCATTTATTGCAATGTGTGTGGCAATTCCTATTGGTTTATTAAGTGGTATTTATTTGTCTGAATATGCTTCAAAGAGAGTTAGAAAATATGCAAAACCATTAATTGAAATTTTAGCAGGAATTCCAACTGTAGTTTATGGATTTTTTGCAGCATTAACAGTTGGACCTTTTTTAAGAGAAATTGGAATAAATCTTGGTTTAGAGGTTTCCTCGGAGAGTGCTTTAGCTGCGGGCGGTGTTATGGGAATCATGATCATTCCATTTATTTCTAGTTTAAGTGATGATGTTATCACAAGTGTCCCGCAAAGCTTAAGAGATGGAAGTTATGCAATGGGAGCTACAAAATCTGAAACAATAAAAAAAGTAATTTTTCCAGCTGCATTACCGGGTATTGTAGGATCGATTTTATTAGGTGTTTCAAGAGCTATTGGTGAAACGATGATTGTCGTAATGGCCTCAGGATTAGCTGCTAATTTGACTTTTAACCCATTAGAGTCGACCTCCACTATTACAGCACAAATTGTTGTAATTTTAATTGGTGACCAACAGTTCGGTGACCCTAAAACACAAGCCGCATTTGCTTTAGGTATGACGTTATTCTTAGTCACACTATGTTTGAATGTATTCGCAC
>LIBV01000113.1 GCA_001438335.1 Pelagibacteraceae bacterium BACL5 MAG-120820-bin39 | reverse complement strand
GAAGAGTTAGATGAAATAATTGATAAGAGCAGGCCTGTTATCTTTTCAGCTCACGGCGTTCCAAAAAGTGTTCCAGATAATGCAAAGAGCCTAAACATGACATATATTGATGCAACTTGTCCTTTGGTTTCTAAAGTACATAGGGAAGCTGAAAATTTACATAAAGCTGGCTATCATTTAATTTTAATTGGCCATCAAAATCATCCTGAAGTCATTGGCACCATGGGACAACTTCCAAAAGGTTCTATTGATCTTGTTCAAAATGAAGAAGAGGCTGAAAAATATCTATCAAAAAATAATCAAAAAATTGCTTATGTTACTCAAACTACACTATCTGTTGATGATACTGTAAATATAATTGATATTTTAAAAAAAAAATTCCCTATTTTAAAAGAACCAATTAAAGAAGATATTTGTTATGCTACAACTAATAGGCAAAAAGCAGTAAAAAATATTGCTAATAAATGTGATATGTTTTTTGTAATCGGCAGCAGAAATTCATCAAATTCTGTTAGATTGGTTGAAGTAGCAAAAAAAGCAGGATGTGAAAATTCTTTTTTGATTCACTCAAATAGTATAATTCCATTTAAGGAAATTGAGAAAGTTAAAACTATCGGGATATCATCTGGAGCTTCTGCTCCAGAGATTTTAGTTAAAAATTTTATTAATGAATTAAAAAAAAAATTATCTATCAAAATTGAGGAAGTAGAAATAATTAAAGAAGATATTGTGTTTAATATTCCTAAAAAACTTAATTAAATGGCAGTTTATACAAAAATTAGTAAGCACGATGTATCAATTCTAGATAAGAAATATTCTCTTGGAAACATAATTAATTTTTCAGGAATAAAACAAGGGATAGAAAATACCAATTATCTATTAAAATCAAAAAAACAAAAATTTATATTAACAATATTCGAAAAAAGAGTTCATAAAAAAGATATTCCATTCTTTATGAAACTAATGGACTCTTTAAGCAAATTTAATGTAATTTGTCCAAAGCCACTTAAGAATAATAATAACAAATACTTAACTTTAGTTAATAAAAAATCAGCATGTATTGTTTCTTTTTTAGAGGGAAAAGATAAAAAAAGTTTGAGTGATAATGAATGCTATATTGTAGGAAAAAATATCGCAAAAATGCATCAAATTACCAGAAAAAGTTCTCTATTTAGAAAAAATTCAATGGGAATTAACAAGCTTGGAAGCTTAATCAAAACTATTAATTTCAAATCAATAAATATAGATAAAAACTTTAAAAATTTTATCAATTCAAATTATTCAGAAATAAAAAAAAATTGGCCTAAAAAACTACCCTCGGGAATAATACATGGAGATTTATTTATAGATAATATTTTTTTTAATAAAAGTAAATTTTCAGGATTTATAGATTTTTACTTTTCTGCAAATGATTTTTTTATGTATGAAATTGCAATTTGTGTAAATGCATTATGTTTTGATAAAAGAGGAAAAAAATTTTTATTAAATAAAAAAAAAGTTAACAGTTTAATCAAAGGTTATGAAACAATAAAAAATATCTCTAATAATGAAAAAAATTCCTTAAATATTTTGTGTAGAGGTGCAGCCTTAAGATATCTTTTGACTAGGGTTTATGATTTTATCAATACTCCCAAAACAGCACTAATTAAGATAAAGGATCCAAAGGAATATTATCAAAAACTTCTAATCCACAATAAATTACATTCATTTAACGATTATATTAATTAATGATAAAAATTTATACTGACGGATCTTGCATTAATAATCCTGGTAATGGAGGTTGGGCTGCAATAATTAATGATGATGGAAAAATATTAAAAATTAGTGGTAGTGAAAAAAATACTACAAATAATAAAATGGAACTAATGGCAACAATTGCGGCTCTTAAAAAAGTAAATTCAAATAAAAAAATTCAAATTTTTACTGACTCAAAATATGTAAAACTTGGTATTACTGAATGGATACATAAGTGGGTTAAAAATAATTGGCAGACCTCAAAAAAAGAAGATGTAAAAAATAAAGAATTATGGATAGAATTGTTTGATATTACAAACTCTCTAGATGTTGAGTGGAAATGGGTTAAAGCTCATGCGGGTAATCTACTAAATGAAGAAGCAGATTTTTTAGCAAAAAAAGCTGCCCAATCGAATTAGATCAATTCTAGAAAATTTTCCGCTGCAGAAATTTCACAGGCTCCTGTATCTTCTTCTTCCTGTAATTTAATAACTTTTAAATTATCAACTAGCATAGTGTATCTATTTGATCTTATCCCAAGACCCCTTGCACTTTTATCAACATCGGCACCTATTGCTTTTGTAAAATTTAAAAAAGGGTCACCAATCATCAAAATTTTATCACCCACATTGTTTTCTTTACCCCAGGCATTCATAACAAAAGGATCATTAACAGAGATACAAATTACATGATCAATACCTTTTTCTTTAAATTTTTCATGATTTCTAACATATCCTGGTAAATGTTTGGCTGAACAAACAGAAGTATAAGCACCTGGCAAACCAAAAATTATAACTTTTTTGTCCTTAAGAAATACATCTATATTTTTTTGAACTGGATCACCATTTTCAATAATAAATACCTCAGAATTAGGTACAATTTCATTCTCTTTTAACTTCATTAAATTCTCACTTTTATATGTTGTTTTACTTTATCAAGATTATTTTCAATTACATCATAATTTTCTTTTTCATCCAAAATAAACTTAAGTTCTTCAGGTAGATCTTCGTTAACACCTGTTGCTTCTAAAATAGCTTTTGGAAACTTACAGGGATGTGCAGTGGCTAATATAATGTTGATACCATCTATATTTACCTTTTTTAATGCACCGTAGCCAATGGCAGTGTGTGGATCTAACATTATTTTATTCTTCTCATAAACATTTTTAATTATTTTTAAAACTTCTTCTTCACTTACGCTCGATGATAAAAAATTTGAATTAATTTTCTCTAACTCTTTTGTGGCGAT
>LIBV01000112.1 GCA_001438335.1 Pelagibacteraceae bacterium BACL5 MAG-120820-bin39 | reverse complement strand
AATTCTTTTTCATCAACAAAATTAAGTATTTCATCAATATAGTCTGGCTCTGCTTGAGATCTAAGAAAGTTATTAATCTTTTCTATTTCATTTTCTGAAACAAATGGAGCATGAATTCTTACTATTCTATTTGCAGATGACATATAAAGCATATCCCCTTTACCCAATAATTGCTCGGCACCCTGTTCTCCTAAAATAGTTCTACTGTCAATTTTAGAAGTTACTTGAAAAGAAATTCTGGTTGGAAAATTGGCTTTAATTGTACCCGTTATGACATCAACACTAGGTCGTTGAGTTGCCATAATAATATGAATTCCAGCTGCTCTAGCCATTTGCGACAATTTTTGAATATAATTTTCAATTTCCTTACCAGCAACCAACATTAAATCAGACATTTCATCAACCACAACAACTATATAGGGCATTGGAAGTGAGTGTTTATCATTATAGCCATCTATATTTCTAACTCCTTCTTTAGTCATTAGCCGATACCGACTTTCCATTTCTTTTACAACCCATCCTAAAACAGAAGCAGCTTTTTTTGCTTCTGTAATTACAGGACAAAGTAAGTGTGGGATACCCTCATATGTAGATAATTCTAACATCTTTGGATCAATTAGAATGAATTTACATTTGTCAGGAGTATGTCGATAAAGAAGGGATAAAATAATAGTGTTAATACAAACTGATTTACCAGAACCTGTTGTTCCAGCTATTAAAAGATGAGGCATTGAAGCGAGATCTCCCACTACAGGTAAACCAGAAATATTTTTACCAAGTGCAATTGGCAGTTTGATATCTTTTTTTTTAAAATCAGTGTTATTTAAAATTTCACTTAAATAAACATTTTCTCTGGATAAATTTGGTAGTTCTATGCCCACGGTATTACTTCCTGGTATAGTTGCAATTCTTGCTGATTCTGAGCTGGTATTTCTCGCGATATCGTCTGATAGGTTTATTATTTTTGAAACCTTAACTCCTGCAGCGGGTTCAAATTCATTCAGAGTTACAACTGGACCATGACTGACCTTTTTAATATTTCCACTAACACCAAAATCTAAAAGTATTTTCTCTAAAAACTCAGGATCATTTGAGTCATCATCATTATTTTTTTCACGCTCTTGTTTACTGGGAGATTTTAACAAATCAATTGTTGGTAATTTAAACTTAAGTTTAGATGATGAAGATATTTTTTCTGCTTTGATAAATGGTAAGTCCTCTTGAATTAAATTTTTTATCTCTTCTTGGGGTATATATTCGCTAATTAGTTCACTTTTGTCTGTATAATTTTTTTCATTATTTTTAAAAATTAATTTAAAAATTTTTTTAATAATTAAATAAAAAGTTTTAGGATTAAAATTGATGCTTGCTAAAAAGAAAAAAATTACAAAAATTAGTAAAATATAGTAAAAAATATTTTCATTAATATTAATTAATGTGTTTAAAAAAGTTTGATCTAAATAAATTCCAACAAAACCACCATTTCCATTAATATATAAAGTATAAGCTTCCTTATAAAAATGATTTAGAAACAAAACAGCAAACACTAAATATAAAATTGAATAGAAAAAATTTTCAATTATGAGAAAAAACTCTTTTTTTAATAAAATATTTATACCTGTAAAAAAAAAAGTAATTGGCAAAAGATAAGCTGCTAAACCAAAAGATTGAAACAGTAGATCCGAGGTAAAGCTACCTTGAAATCCTAATAAATTTTTGATTTCTGTATTATCTGGAAATATAAAATTTGGGTCTTCCGCGGAATAAGTAAATAATGCTAAAAATATTAATATTCCAGCAATTGAGACCAAAATACCAAAAATTTCTATCAATCTATTTAATGTAAAATTCAATGAATTTTTTGCTATTTTTTTTATATCCATAAATGGTGAATCAGTTTAATCACTTTGTATCATCTAAATTTTGAGGTTAAAATTAAAAATTATTATGAAAGTAGGTATATTAGGAGATGGCTTAACTAGCTTAGCACTTGCTAAAATGTTAGTTAACAAATGTATTTATGTTGATCTTCTATCAGAAGATAAAGCAATTAATTATTCTCAATCAAGAACATTTGGAATAACAAAAAAAAACTTTGATTTTTTTACCCATAAAATTTTGGATATTAAAAAAATTTCCTGGAAATTAAGTAATATTGAAATTTATACTGAAAATTTACCTAATCAAAAAATTCTTGAGTTTAAAAAAACAAACTCCAAAATTTTTTCAATAATAAGAAATGATCAACTTTATAAAAATTTAAATATAGACTTGAAAAGTAATAAATTTTTTAAGAAAAAATCAATTAGAAATAATAATTTTTCAATTATTGAAAAATACAACTTGATATTTAATTGCAATAAAGATCATTCAATAACAAAAAAATTTTTTTCAAAAAAAATAGAAAAAGAATATAAAAGTGTTGCACATACAGCTATTGTTAAGCACCAAAAAATTGATAATCAAGTTGCGATACAAATATTTACAAAATTAGGACCTATAGCTTTTCTACCTATTTCAAATTCTGAAACTTCCATTGTTTATTCAATAAATACCAATAAGTCTGTTGATCTAGAGAGTTTAATTAATAAATATAATACAAAATATTCAATTTTAAAAATTTTAGATAAAAAATCATTTAAACTAAAATCATTAAATTTAAGAAATTATTATTACAAAAATATTTTATGTTTTGGAGATTTAATTCATAAAATTCATCCTCTCGCTGGTCAAGGATTTAATATGACAATAAGAGATATTATTGATCTATCAAAATTAATTGATAATAAAATTGAATTAGGTTTAGAATTAAATTCTTCAATTTTCTATGAATTTGAAAAAAAAACTAAACATAGAAATTTTATTTTTAGCCAAGGTATAGATTTAATTTATAATTTTTTTGATCAAGAAAGAAAAATTAAGGGACAGTTTATAAGTCAGTCACTTAAATATTTAGGAAAAAATAAATATTTTAAAGAAATTTTTAC
>LIBV01000111.1 GCA_001438335.1 Pelagibacteraceae bacterium BACL5 MAG-120820-bin39 | reverse complement strand
TCCTTCCAGGCATTGAACGTTTGAATTCATCTTTTGTTGCAAAGAATCCAGCATGTGGTCCACCATAACCCATGGGAATTCCAAATCTTTGTGAACTACCAACAGCTATATCCGCTCCTAATTCAGCTGGAGTTTTTAATTTTGCTAGCGCTAAAAGATCACAAACAAGTACCGCTTTTCCATTATTTTTATGTATTTTACTTATTGCTTCACTTGGATCTTTAATATCACCAAGAGTTCCAGGGTATTGGATAATACCACAAACAATATCCTCTTTAATTTCATGTTGTTCATCTCCAATAACAACTGTTAAGCCTAATGGTTCAGCTCTTGTTTTAATAACATCAATAGTTTGTGGATGGCAATCTTTTGATACGAAGACAATATTAGAATCATTTTTACACAATCGATAACTTAAACCCACAGCTTCAGCAGCAGCTGTACCTTCATCTAACAAAGATGCATTAGCAATGTCCATTCCTGTAAAATCAATTATCATTTGTTGAAAATTTAATAACATTTCCAATCTTCCTTGAGCAACTTCTGGCTGATAAGGTGTATAAGAAGTGTACCAGCCTGGGTTTTCTAGAATATTTCTTAAAATTACATATGGAGTATAATTTCCGTAATAGCCCATACCAATAAAGTTTGAATAAATTTTATTTTGTTTTGATATTGCTTTTAATTTTCTTAATGCTTCATATTCAGAATTTGGCTCTCCTATTTCTAGCTGTTCTGTAAGTAAAATATTTTCAGGAACAGTTTTTGCAATTAAATCATCTAAAGATTTAAAACCTAGTTCAGATAACATTTTTTGTTGATCTGACTCTGATGGACCAATATGTCTTTTAATGAAATCTTTTTGAGAGCTTATTAACATTTTAATTACTACTTTCTTTTGCAAATTGATTGTATTCTTCTTTATTCATTAACGTATCTAATTCACTTACATCTTTTATCTTCAATTTAAAAAACCAAGCTTCATTCTCAGGATCTGAATTAATTTTTCCTGGATCATCAACAATAGATTGATTATTTTCAACAACTTCTCCTGAAACTGGAGTGTATACATCACTCGCAGCTTTTGTGGATTCTACTACTCCTGCGTTACCATCTTTATCAACTGATGTTCCTATTTCTGGCAATTCTACAAAAACAATATCTCCTAACATTTCTGTAGCATGTTTAGTAATTCCTATAGTGGCCACCTCACCATCTAACTTAATCCACTCATGTTCTTTTGAAAATTTAACTTCACTCATTGGGTTGCTCCTTTCACATAACTTTTTTTATAAAATGGTAATCCACAAATATTAGCTGGATATTTTTTTCCTCTAACTTCAAGTAAAATTTTTGTATCTTTTTTTGAAAATTTGTCATCGATATACCCCATGGCAACAGGTGCATTAACACTAGGTCCGAATGTTCCACTAGTAATTTCACCAATTAAAGTTTCTTCGGTGTCAAAAATTTTAGTCTTTTCCCTAGCAATTATTCTACCTTCAGGCTTAATGCCCACTCTTACTTTTTTAACTCCATCATTAATCTGTTTTTTAATCCTATCTGAACCTAAAAAACCTCCATTTTCAACTCTCTCCTTAGAGATTGCCCATTTTAAATTAGCTTCAACCGGCGTCTTATTTATATCAAGTTCATGGCCATATAAACATAGCCCCGCTTCAAGCCTTAAAGTATCTCTTGCACCTAGGCCTATTAATTTAGAACCATTTTCCATTAATTCCTTAACAAATTTTTCAGCCTGTTCGTTAGATATAGAAACCTCAAAGCCATCTTCCCCCGTGTAACCAGAGCGAGTTATATAGACTTTACTTTGATTATAATTAAACCAATTGCCACTCATAAAATTTAAGTTTTCAACACCATTTATAATTTTACTAAGTATTGAAACGGATTTTGGACCTTGGATGGCGACCAAAGCTTTATCATTTTCTAAAATCATTTTATATTTGTTATCAATTAAACTTCTTAAAATTTTATAATCATTATCTTTACAAGCTGCGTTTAGAATAACTAAAAAACCATCATTTAATTTGGTAATAATTAAATCATCATGAATACCTGCTTCATTATTCATTAAAAAACTGTACTTAGAATGATTAATCTTTAAGCTTTTAAGATTGAGAGGAAAAATTTTTTCAAGCTCTAAGGTTAAATTTTGATCTCCATATATAAATAATTGTCCCATATGAGACACATCAAAAATACCAGCTTCAACTCGAGTAAATTTATGCTCTTCTATAATTCCTTGCTCATATTGAATTGGCATTTCATACCCAGCAAATTCTACAAATTTTGCCTTATGAATTTTGTGTAAATTATTAAGTGCTGTTTTTTTTATTTCCATATTAACTCTATTTACCCATCTGTATATTTGCCTGAGAGTATTACTCCTTCGGCGAGAATTTAATCTCTTTCCAGAGTCAATATGTTACGGTCCTTTTGCCTGAGAGATTCCTGGGTAGTTGCTCCTTCGGCGCTACAAATTTTTGTAGTCTCTCCCGTAGATGAGATAATCTCTTAATTATATGTAGATGTCAAATATTAAACTGCCTTTTTTTCTGCAGTGTATAAATTATAAAACTGAAGCAAAACTGCAAAAATTACAATTGAACCTCCAACTAAAACTATAAAAGGTGGCTGCTCATTAACAAAAAGCCAGGCCCATAAAGGACCTAAAACTGCTTCGGTTAACATTATTACTCCAACCATTGCTGAAGGAGTTCTTTGTGCACCAATTGTAATCAAAATAAAACCGAATCCTAATTGTAGAAAACCCGCACAAAAACCTAAAAAAATATCATGAGCTGAAATTATAATTTTTCCAGACATTAAATAACCAATGATTAAAGCAAAAATACCAGCAATAAATTGTGCAGGAACCATATCCACATTTGGATACTTACGAACGACTAAAATTAAAACCGCGAATGAAATTGGCATTAAAAATGCAGCTATATTTCCTATCATCTG
>LIBV01000110.1 GCA_001438335.1 Pelagibacteraceae bacterium BACL5 MAG-120820-bin39 | reverse complement strand
TTACTAAAATGACCTTGTCCTACAATTTTATTATCTAATGAATAAAATGGTTTATTTCTTTTTAAAGGAAATTTTTTAATTTTATCAATTAAATTATTATCTATTATTTTTACTTTATTATATTTAGAAAAATAATTTTTTACTTGTGATGAAGTCAATAATTTTGAATCAATACCTAAAGTTAAATTTTTGAATAATTTGCAATTAATAATTTTATCATAGCTCACTAAAGTAAAATATTTTCCTGACTCTATCTTTGCTTGAAGAGTATATCTACCATCTACAAAAAGATAATTTTTGTTTTTTAGAATAATTGCAATACCTGCTGAGCCACTAAAATTTGAAATAGTGTTAAGTCTATTAACTTCAGAATATTCTGAAAAATATTCATCATTTTTGGGGATAACATATCCATCTATTTTATACTTATTAAAATAATGTCTTAACTTTTTGATTCTATCTTTAATCATTTAATTCTTTTTTGATATCTTATCCATCCTGGACTTCTACTGCCTTCTTGTATTTCAAAATCTTGATTAAATTCAAAATCTTCTTCATCATTTGTATTTTCATTGAAAAATGAATTTTTTTCTAGAAATTTTTCAGGTAATTCATCTATAAATCTTGATGCCATACTATCAATCCAATCCCCTTGATAAAATCTGTTCATAGAAAACGATATTATTGCTTTCTTTTTAGCTCTAGTAATTCCAACATACGCCAGTCTTCTTTCCTCTTCTAATCCATTTTGACCTTTTTCCTCTATGGATTTTTGATGAGGAAATAAACCCTCTTCCCATCCTGGTAAAAAAACTACATCAAATTCAAGACCTTTGGCAGCATGCATGGTCATCATATTAATTTTTTCACCGTCCCATTCTTGATCAACAGAAGTTGCTAAAGCTACATGTTCTAAAAAACTTTCTAAATTATCAAATTCTTTCATAGCATTCAAAAGTTCTTTGATATTTTCCAGTCTATTTTCATTATCGACATCTTTTTTGTTTTTTAACATTGAGGAATATCCAGACTCATCTATTACTAATTGTAATAATTTAATGTGACTAATACCTTTAACCATTAAATCATTTCTCCATTTTAATAGTAAATCGAGGAAAATTGTTAATCCAATTTTAGTTTTGGGTTTAATTAAATTTTCATGTAACATTTTTCTTGAGGCAGTTTCTAGACTCAATGAATTTTCTTTAGAATACTCATGAATTAATTTTAAAGTATTATCTCCTATAGAACGTTTTGGATTATTAACTATCCTCTCAAAAGCCAAATCATCTTTTTCCTGATTAATTAATCTTAGATAAGCAATACAATCCTTAATTTCAGCTCTTTCATAAAATTTAGTGCCACCTAAGATTCTATAAGGCATACCAATTTTTAAAAACCGTTCTTCAAATTCTCTTGTTTGAAAGATAGCTCTCACTAAAATTGCTATATTATTATAAGAATATTTTTTTTTTAATTTCTTTTCGATTTCATCTGAAACTCCAATAGCTTCATCTTTTCCATTTTTAAAACAATTTAATTTAACCAAATCACCTTCTTCCATTGTGGTAATTAAGGTTTTTCCCACTCTATTTTGATTATTAGCAATTAAATTTGAAGCTACAGAAAGTATATTTTGTGAAGATCGGTAGTTCTGTTCAAGTCTAATAACTTTGGTGTTTTCATAAACTTGGTCAAATTCAAGAAAATTTTTAATTTCCGCCCCTCGCCAACTATATATTGATTGATCATCATCTCCTACACAGCAAATATTTTTATTTTTTTCAGAGAGTAAGTTTAACCATCTACTTTGAATATAATTAGTATCTTGATATTCATCGACTAGAATATACTTGAAGTTATTTGAGTAGATTTCTCTTATGTCTTTATTTTTTTCAAGAATTTTGACAGTATGTAAAATTAAATCACCAAAATCGCATGAATTTAAATCTATTAATTTTTGTTGATAGATTTTATATATAGGCAAGATAGTTTTTTCATAAATATCTTTATTATTTATTACAACCTCATTTGGGTAATATCCTTTATTTTTCCATCTATCTACAATTGCAAGGATATATCTAGGTGCTAATTGTTTAACATCTATATTTTCAGCTTTACAAATATTTTTAATTAATCTGGTCTGATCATCGGTATCTATAATTGTATAATTTGAATTTAAATTTGCAGCAGAGGCATGTTTTCTTAATAATTTTGCGCAAATTGAATGGAAGGTTCCTAACCATGATAACCCAGTTGCCTCAGATCCAAGAATTTTACTAACTCTGTTTTGCATTTCTTTTGCTGCTTTATTTGTAAAAGTGACAGCTAGAATTTGATTAGGAAATGCTTTCTTTTCTTTGATAATATTAGCAATTCTTGAGGTAAGTACTTTAGTTTTTCCAGATCCAGCGCCAGCAACTATTAGCAATGGACCATCTAAATGCAATACAGCTTCTTTTTGAGCTTTATTTAAATTATTTAAATAATCAGAGTTTATCATTATGAATATTTCTTTATAAGTTGCTTTAATAAATATGAAAAAACATAGTTATTTAGTTAAAATTTTAAAAAGTATTTATTTAAATATAAATCATTTTTTAGAAAAATATTTAAATAAATTAAATATTATAGGTAATAAAAATCAAAAAAAGCCAAGAAGTCTAATTAACAGACTTATTATAACATTTTTGTTCATATTTTTTTTAGGGATGAGTTATTTGTCAATTCCTAATCTTTATAGTAAATCAAAAATTAAATTAGAAATAGAGAATCAAATTTCCCAAAGACATGATTCTACTTTTCTTTTAAGTAATAATTTAAATTATAGAATTTTTCCAGTTCCACATTTTGAATTCTTAAATTCAGAACTTTTTCATATGAATGATAAAATAGCTGATTTAATTAATTTAAAAGTTTTTATTTCATTTAATAATTTTTTTTCAAACAAAATAAATGTTAAAAATATTATTTTAGATGGTGCAAACTTCAATCTAGATAAT
>LIBV01000109.1 GCA_001438335.1 Pelagibacteraceae bacterium BACL5 MAG-120820-bin39 | reverse complement strand
TAAAAGTTATAGCCTTATCTTTATTATTTTTAGCAAGTAAGTTTTCAGTAAAATTTAATTTAGAACCTGGTAGAAATAAATTTTTAAATAAAACTTTATTTTTAATTATTTTTTTCTTTCCTTTAATTCCTTTTATTTGTGAAAAGTCCCAAAATGAATTCCAAAAATCTGGTGAGTTTTTTATGCTCCATTTTAAAATTTTTGAGTAATTTTGATGAAATTTTTTTTTAAATTTTTTAGATATAAATTTTTCAAATTGAAATAAGTTAGATTTTTTTTTTAGCTGAGGACTAGCCTCCCAAAGTTTTTTGGACATGTCTTTAAATATTATTATAGAAATAATCTTTAATATGTTACTGTATTATTTTTATATAAGTAAAATGAGAACTTTTTACCCTCCGATTCGGTCATGTTTTAGTCTATTTTTGTTCTTTAACACCAACAATATCTGGTAGGTAAAAAAAAAGGTATACCAAAGATAGAAATGACCAAAAATAAAATTACTGCTGTTCTTGGCCCGACAAACACCGGCAAAACTCATCTTGCGATCGAAACTATGCTCAGTTTTGACTCTGGTATGATTGGTTTTCCTCTTAGACTTTTAGCTAGGGAAGTTTATGACAAAGTAATTAAAAAAGTAAATCAAGACAAAGTTGCATTAGTTACTGGGGAAGAAAAAATCATACCTTCAAATGCTAAATATTTTCTTTGCACAGTTGAGTCTATGCCCATAGACAAACATTTAGATTTTGTTGGTGTAGATGAAATTCAAATGTGTGCTGATCATGAAAGAGGTCATATTTTTACAGATAGATTGCTTAACATGCGTGGAGAAAAATTAACTATGTTGATGGGCTCTAATACAATAAAAAAAATTATATCTAAGTTAGATGATGATATTGAGTTTATAAATAGAGAAAGACTCTCTAAATTAACATATGCAGGGCACAAAAAAATTTCTCGTATAGACCGTAAAACAGCCATCATAGCATTTTCTGCTGAGGAAGTTTATGCAATAGCCGAACTCATTAGAAGACAAAAAGGAGGAGCAGCTATTGTGATGGGATCTTTAAGTCCAAAAACCAGGAATGCTCAGGTAGAACTATATCAATCTGGTGATGTAGATTTTCTTGTAGCTACAGATGCTATTGGTATGGGAATAAATATGGACTTAGATTATGTTTATTTTTCTAATCTTAAAAAATTTGATGGAAGAAAATCAAGAAAATTAAATCTTTCAGAAATTGGTCAAATTGCAGGACGTGCTGGTCGTTATCTTAATGATGGAAGTTTTGGAATAACTGGTGACTGTAAAGAAATATCAGCTGAAGATGTTGATTTATTAGAAAATCATAAATTTGAAGAAATAAAAACTCTATTTTGGAGAAACTCCAATCTAAATTTTAATAACGCAGCAATGTTACTTAAATCACTTGAAGAAAGGCCTCATCGAGAATGGTTAAAAAAAATACACGAATGTGAAGATGAAAAGGCATTAAAATATTTTTTAAAAGATATTAATTTTAATAATATTATCTTTGATCAAAAAACTTTGATGCTTTTATGGGAATGTTGCCAAATACCTGATTTTGTAAAAAAAACTTATGGAAATCATTATGAAGTAATTGCTAATGTGTTTAAATTTCTAAATGGTAAAAAAGGTCAAATAAATGATGAATTTATGAGGCTGGAACTAATGAAATTAGATAAATTGGACGGAAATGTCGATTCTTTATCAAATAGAATTGCAAATGTTAGAACTTGGTCATATGTTTCTAATAAAAATAATTGGGTAGAAAATCAAAATTATTGGATAGAAAAAACAAAACTATTAGAAGATAGACTTTCAGATCGACTTCATGAAGAACTTACGAAAACTTTTATTGATAAAAGAGCAAGTGTTCTTGCTCGAGGCCTAAAACAAGACATGGAATTTAAAACAGAAATATTAGAAAATAATGATGTATTGATTGATGATCAATTTATAGGAAAAATTAATGGTTTAAAACTTGAGCTAGATTTAAAAAAAGGTGCTCTAGAAACAGATATTAAATCACTAAAAAAAGCTGCAAGACAAACAGTGGGTCCCAAACTAGAAAAAAGAATACAAAATATAATAGATACTGGACTAATAGAGCTCAATGATGATTTTAAAATATATTGGAACAAATTTGCAATAGCAAGATTAACTGGTGGTAAAGATTATCTAATTCCAAATTTTGAACTGATAGTAGATGATATATTGGAACAAAATCAAAAACAAAAATTAATAGAATTTATTGATAAATGGTTAAAAAATAAGATTAATATTGTCTTAAAAAGTTTAATAGATCTAAAAAATCTCAAAGAAAAAAACTCTTCAATAAAAGCACTTTCTTACCAGTTGTATGAAAATAATGGCGTTTTAAAAAGAGATCAGGTTTCTGATTATCTCAAGAATTTAGGTCAAGATGAAAGAAAAATTTTAAGAGAACTGGGTGTTAAATTTGGAAGATACCATGTTTTCTTGTATAGACTAATCAAGCCTGAGGCTGTTTCATTAAGAACTTTATTGTGGAAAAATTTTCATCAAAAATACTTTAACTTAAAGCCTCCTACATTTGGCTTAAATTTTATTGAGGATAAGGACTCTAAGAATAAAAATTTTATGCTTTTATGTGGATTTGAAAAATTTGATAACTTTTTTGTTAGAATAGATATTTTGGAGAGATTATTTATGCAAATAATTAACTCTAATGTCGATGAAAATAAAGAAATCAAAATGATACCTGAAATGTTAAATTTATTAGGATGTAGCAAAGATAATTTTAAAAAACTTTTGTTTAAAATGAATTATAGAATTATAGAAAAAAATAATGAAGTTTTTTTTAGGTATAATCCAATTAAAAAAATCAAAAAAAACTTTATTAAAAAAACAACCGCTGAAAGTCCTTTCAATATTTTAAAAAAAATGAATTTTAGTTAGCAAAATGTTTTTTAAAAAAAAAGAAAATAAAACTGAAAATAATTTTTTGATTAAAATAGCCTCTTTATTAATTCATGCAGCAAA
>LIBV01000108.1 GCA_001438335.1 Pelagibacteraceae bacterium BACL5 MAG-120820-bin39 | reverse complement strand
TTCCGGAATTTATAGAGAAAAAAATACAATCCGCTTAAACTAGATAATTAAATGTTATCAGTTTTAATACTTTCCTCACTAATATATTTTTCTGTTGAGAACTGCCCACCGTCTCTCCACATATAGGCATATTTTTTAACTTCATCCTCGAACTTTCTCAAGCTTGGAACACCAATATCTGAATTAGTTTTATATTTGCCAGAAATAATATTATCATATTTCAAAAGTCTAAGCTGATCAGTTGTTAACAAAGGGTTTGGCAACTTTTCAAATAATTTAGCAGAAAAATTAGCAACACTTAAAGGCAATGGGATCAAAATTCTTTTTTTATTAATTAGCTTTAATAATTTTTCTAAAATTTCTCTAAAAGTCAATACTTCAGGTCCCACACATTCAATGACTTTTGAATATATATTTTCAGAAATAATTTTATAAATAACATCTGCTAGATCAGAACAGTGAATAGGCATAAACTTTGTTTTACCCTCATAGTAGAGTGGAAATGCGGGCAAACGATTTAGCATTGTCATGAAATTAGTGGTAAAATTATCATCAACAGAATACACAATAGAAGGTCTTAAAATAGTAGCCAAAGGAAAATTTTTTATAATATTTGCTTCACCCTCAAGTTTACTTATTGCATAATTTGAGTCTAAAGCATTATTAATTCCTAATGCTGAAATATGAATAAAATGCTTTAAAGCATATTGCTTAGACAGTTTTGCTAATAATGACGGAAATACAGAATGTATATTTTTAAAAGTATTTGCTTTATTCTTTTCAAATAAAATACCCACTAAATTAATACAAATATCTGCTTTTTTAAAAAGATTAACAATTTTTTCCTGGTCAAAAATATTTGACTCTACTATGTCCAAATAACCAGCATTAGCTTGAGTTTTTATTATATAACTTTTTTGATGAACATTTCTCGTAACTACAGTTACTTTATAATTGTTTTTAGTAAGTTTTCTTATTAGGTGACGTCCTATTTGTCCACTACCACCAAAAATTAGACAATTTTTTGCTTTCATATATATATGTTAAAAATGAATATTGATATTAAGCTGCACAAGCACGATTTACCAGATGATTTAGTTTTAGGCAATCTAATAGCAGTTGACGGAGAATTTATGGGTTTAAATGTAAATAGAGATCCCCTATGCCTTATTCAAATATCCACAGGAAACAATGATGCTCACATCGTGCAGTTTGATAGAAAAAATTATAATGCACCAAATTTAATAAAGATTCTTTCTGATAACAAAATTACTAAAATATTTCATTTTGCAAGAGCTGATTTAGCTCATATTAAATTCTATTTAAAAACTGAAACCAATAATATATTAGATACAAAAATAGCCTCAAAATTAGCTCGTTCATATTCGGATAATCATTCCTTAAAAACCTTAATAAAAGAATTTATAAACATAGACATAAGTAAACAATTCCAAAGTTCAGATTTTGGAGGAGAATTAACTCCAGCACAACTAAAGTATTGTGCTAATGATGTTGTATTTTTGCATAAAATTCATGATGAACTAGATAAAATCTTAAATAGAGAAAATAGAATTGATTTATATCATAATTGCTTAAAATTTTTAAAAACTAGAGTTGATCTAGATTTATCATTATTTAAGGATGATATTTGGTCTCATTAAATGAAAAAAAAAAATTTTGTTAACATAGCCAAGGAAGTAATTGATTTAGAAATTTCTGCTTTAAAAAATTTAAAAAAAAATCTAAATAATTCCTTTAATTCTGCTGTTAAACATATCGTTAAATGTCAATCAAAAGTAATATTGTGTGGGGTCGGTAAAAGTGGCCTTATTGCATCTAAAATTGCTGCAACTTTTTCTTCAGTCGGGACTCCATCATTTTATCTTTCCGCGGGAGATTCATCTCATGGTGATCTGGGTAGTATATCGAAAAAAGATATATTAATAGTTATAAGTAATTCAGGAGAGACATCTGAACTAAAAAACATAATACAATTTGCAAATAGAAATAAAATATTGCTTATTTCAATAGTTTCAAAAAAAGACTCTCTTTTATATAAAGCATCAGACATAAAACTTTTAATACCTGTGGTAAAAGAAGCTGAGGGGATCATTCCAACCTCAAGTACTGCTGCGCAATTAGCTTTGGGCGATGCTCTCGCCATTGCAACTATGAAAGAAAAAAAATTTACAAAATCAGATTTTAAAAAAATTCATCCTTCTGGAAGTTTAGGTGCTCAATTAAAAACCGTAGAAGACATAATGTTAACTAAAAATAAAATACCATTTGTAAATGAAAATACCAACATGAAAGAGGCATTTAAAATTATAAGTAAAAAAAAATTAGGTATCTTAATTGCACAAAATAACAAAAAAATTACAACTGGAATTATAACAGATGGACAAATTAGACGATTTAATCAGAAGAAAATAAATTTACACACCTTAAAAGTGAAGGACTTAATGACCAAAAATCCTTTGGGAATTGAGAAGGATGCATTAGCTGCAAAAGCTTTAGCTTTAATGAATGGAAACAAAATAACATCTTTATGTGTCTTTAATAAACAAAATAAATACAAAACAATAGGAATTTTGCATATACACCATATTTTGAGCTCTAATATTCATTAAATGAAAAATAAAATATTTAAAATTTTCTTTATTTTTTTTTTTCCAGTAATTTTACTAACAGGTTATTTTAAATTTATAAAAGATAATACTTCTGTAGATAATAATAAATTGAATGAAGCTACAAATGTTGCAATAGAAGATGATAGCAATAATTCAAATATTATAAAAAATATTAAACATGTATCTAAAGATTTAAAAGGAAATGAATATATAGTAGAGGCTTTAGAGGGAGAAATAAATCTATCTAATACTGATATAATGTATCTCAAAGATGTTACTGCAACTATAAAAATTAAAGATGATAGAGATATAGTTTTAATTACTTCTAATTTTGCACAATATAATATTCAATCATATGATACGATCTTTTCTGAAAACGTTATAGTAAATTACTCAGTAAATAAAATGACTGGAGAATATTTAGATTTTTCACTAATAAATAATCTATTAACAATTTCTGAAAATGTAATTTATACTAATAATGAAAATATATTAAAAGCTGATATAGCAGAGATGGATATTAAAAGTAAAGATACAAAAATATTTA
>LIBV01000107.1 GCA_001438335.1 Pelagibacteraceae bacterium BACL5 MAG-120820-bin39 | reverse complement strand
CAAATTGTTCTTTGGATAAAAATTCAGAGTTTTGGAATGAGGATCCGATTAAAAAAAAAGAAAATCAGCAAAAAATTTCAAAAATTTTAGAAAAATCTGCTGATATTACTTCCATGACTATGGAAGAATATGAATTATACATAGAAGAATATACTAAAAATAGTAAGTATCCAGATATAAGCAAATGAATAATAATATAAATATAGCAATAGTAGGTTTAGGACAAATTGGCATTTATCTTTACAATGAATTAATTATTAAAAAAAAAGATATTGAAACTAAAACTGGAAAAAAAATAAATATAGTTGCTATATCAGCAAAAAATAAAAATAAAAAAAGACGTTTTAAAATTAATAAGAAAATTTTTTATCAAAACCCTTTAGAAATATTTAAAAAACAAAAAATTGATATTTTATTTGAGTCTATTGGTTTATCAGATGGAATATCTAAAAATGTTGTTGAAACTGCTTTAAACAATAAAATACATGTTATCACTCCAAATAAGGCACTAATTGCAAAACATGGTGATTATTTATCCTTACTAGCTGAAAAAAATAAAGTTAATCTTGAATTTGAAGCATCTGTTGCTGGGGGCATACCTATACTTAGAACAATTAAAGAGGGTCTAGCTACAAATAAAATTCAAAAGGTTTATGGAATCTTAAATGGCACAACAAACTATATTCTGTCTGAAATGGAAAACTCAAATGATAGTTTTTCATCTGTTTTAAAAAAAGCACAAAATCTTGGTTATGCTGAACCTGGAAATCCTAAACTTGATTTAAATGGTTTTGATGCATTTGCTAAAGTAAGAATTTTATCATCACTTTGTTTTAATACCAAAATCGCTACAAATAATTGCTTGATGGAAGGCATCGAGAAAATTGAGTTAAAAGATATTAACATTGCCAATCAACTAGATCTCAGAATTAAATTATTAGGTATTTCAGAATTAATTAATGGACAATTATTTGAGAGAGTTCATCCATGTTTGGTAGATAAAAAAAGTTATATAGGGAATGTTAGTGGGGTTATGAATGCTGTAATTTTACAAGGAAAACCTGTTGGAGAAAGTGTTTTACAGGGAGAGGGGGCAGGACCTGGGCCTACATCTTCATCTTTATTATCTGATTTATTGTCTATTCTAAGAGGTAATATTAAATATCCTTTTGGTATTCCTGGACATAAAAGAATAAAACCAAAAATTTACAACAATGATAACTATATCAATTCTCTTTACCTTAGATTTGAAGTTAAAGATGTACCTGGTGTCATGTCAAAAATTACCAAGAGATTAGCTAAATTTAAAATATCAATAAAAAGATTAATTCAAACTCCTGATAAAAAATCGAATAAGGCAACGATTGTAATGACAACCCACAAAACATCTGAAATTAATATTAAAAGATGCTTATCTGTATTTAAAAAAGACAAAGATATACTTAAATATCCAACTATTATTAGAATTTATAATTAATGGAACTGCTAATAAAGCTTTTTGAAGCTGTTTTTCCTGTCTTTTTTATAATTGGTATTGGTTACTATTTAGGCAAAAAAAATCCAAAAATTGATACTGCATTTATAACTAATTTTGCAGCCAATATCGGTTCACCAGGTCTTATTTTTTATTCTATAACATCTACAGGCATAACATTTGAATTATTTTCAGTTTATTTTTTTTATGCTTTAGTTGTCATAACTGGTTTTGCTTTAGTAGGTCTCGTTTTTCTTTTTTTTCAAAGAAAAGATTTAGTAACTGAGTTGCCTCCTTTTATTTTACCTAATACAGGCAATATGGGTTTACCTATTTGTTTATTTGCTTATGGGGTAAAAGGATTCGGAGTAGCCTCTGCTATCTCAGCGGTTGTGATGCTTCTACACTTTACTTTAGGTGTTTTTTTAGCAAAAAAGAAATTTGACTCACAATTAATTTTAAAAACACCAGCTTTTTATGCGATCATTTTTTCATTATTTTTTTTATATTTTGAAATTAAACCACCAGTTTTCTTGGTTAATCTTACAATGCTTTTATCTTATGCTACGATCTTCTTAGTTTTAATGTCTTTAGGTATTGCTCTAACGAGACTTAAAGTTTTTTCATTTAAGGATGCAATGGTTGCTTCGATCGGTAGAGTTATTATTGGTCCAATTATTGGATTCAGTTTAATAAAATTTTTTAATCTAACAGGATTTGCTGCTGGAGTTCTTCTAATTCAATGTTCAATGCCAAGTGCGGTATTAACTTATCTGGTAGGTTCAATGTATTCACCTAAAAAGGTGGTAGATAGTATCGCTAGTATGATTGTAGTCTCAACAATTATATCCTTTGTGACAATCCCAATCGTTGTATTCTTTGCTTTAAAGTACTTTAATTAAACTGTATCTGTTGGCTTATGAAAGCCATTATATTTAATTTATTAGCATGGATAATGCTGCCAGTTATGGATGGTTTCGCTAAGTATTTAAGTGCAGATATGCCTGTTTTACAAATTACTTGGGCTAGGTATTTTTTTACTGTAGTTTTCACACTTCCTGTAATGATGATATTTTACAGAAATCAGCTTGTATGGACCGATAAGCCAAAATTGCAATTAATTAGGGGAATAATACTACTTACTGCCAATATTTGCTTTTTTTATGCCATATCAGTCATTTCTTTAGCGAAGGCTCTAACTCTAGCATTTGTTGCCCCGTTAATAGTCACAGCTTTTTCTCCTTTTTTCCTAGGTGAAAAGGTAGGGGTTAGAAGATGGACTGCCGTTATAATTGGCTTTATAGGCTCTCTAGTCGTTATTCGACCAGGTTTTGTGGAGATTAATCTAGCTAGCTTTGCAGCTCTTGGTACTGGTATAATGTACGGTTTTTACCTTATAATTACACGTAAATTAAGCACATCAGATAATCCTTTACTAACCTTACTATTAACTGGATCAGTTGGATTAGTTATTATATCCATTTTAATGCCATTTGTATGGGTAAAACCAACTGTTTCCCAGTGGTCTATGATGGCTTCTATAGGATTATTTGCCTGTATAGGGCATTTATTTTTGATATTATCCCTTAAATATGCTGATGCATCAAAATTAGCACCATTTAGCTATTTTGAAATTATTACTAATATACTAATTGGCTATTATTTCTTTAATGATTTTCCTGATAATTGGACTTTTTTAGGATTGTTCATAATTGTATTTAGTGGATTGTATATATCTAGACGAGAAATAATTATTAAAAATACATGATTTAGTATATTATTATTTAC
>LIBV01000106.1 GCA_001438335.1 Pelagibacteraceae bacterium BACL5 MAG-120820-bin39 | reverse complement strand
TGGCGATGTTGAAGGTTGTGCAAAAATTTTAACTTTTGACAAATTAGACGAAGTTTTACCTGATGCAGATTTTTTATATCTTGCGGTTCCCGAAACTCCTGAAACAAAAAATCTAATTAATAAAAAAAGATTAGATAGTTTGAAACCAACCTGTGGAATTGTGAATATTGGTAGACAATCTGTAATGGATTATGAAGCTTTAAGAATTAAACTTGAAAAAAATGAAATTGCTGGAGCCATTTTAGACGTATTTTCTGAAGAACCAATTAAACCAGAGTCTAAACTTTGGCATACACCCAATTTAGTAATCACTCCTCATATTTCTTGCGATAGCGAAGGCAATTATATTGAGCTTTGTTTAGGAATATTTTTTAAAAATTTAAAATTATTTATTGAAAATAAAGAGTTAACAAATCAAGTAGATAAAAAATTAGGATATTAAATAATTTCTATTCTTGAACTTTAATTATAGAAAAGATAAATTATTCCATGATTAAAAGTAGATTTGAATATCTAGTTTTAGAAAGAAAAGAACTTTTGCATTTTGACTGTTATAGAGAACCCAAAACAGTTTTTATCAGATTGAAAGATAGATTAGCCAAATTAAAACAAGAGGGCTGGGAATTGACAAATGATTTAAAAGAAAACCCTTATTATTTTATTAGAAAAATTTAATTAAATTAGATTTAGACAAAATGCTTTCAAAGCTCTTATGTTTTATTGAAATTCACCAATTTAAACTTACCCATGTTGATTTAACTTTTAGTTTAACTGATAAAATAGAAACTTTTCAATGTATTAGATGTAATAAATTAAAAATTGTAAGAAGGAAGTCTAAATAAAAAATCTAGTTTAATCGACCCAAGTAGTTAACCATTATTACACCAACAATAATGAATATTATTCCAATGATTCCATAAATATTTGGAACTTGATTATATTTAAGCAATGCAAATAAAACGACCCCAGTCACAGTTAGGCCGCTATATGTTGAGTAAGCAAATCCAACTGGTAGGGCGTGCATTGCTTTAGAAATACAAAACATAGTAACCATCATAAACATAATGCATAAAATAGATGGAGTTAATTTTGAAAAACCTTCAGAAATTTTTGCAAAACTATTTGATGCTATTCCACACGATATTCCTAAAGTTAAAAATAAGTAACCAAATAAAGGCTTCATGTTAAATATTTACTTTAACTTTAGCACAGTTATAAAAACTAATTTCTTTTTCAACATTATCAGTTTTTATATTTTTGGTTATCTCATGTACGAGTTCCCCTGAGGTCCTATCTATTATTGAAGACTCGGAATATTTTCTGTCTTTATCAAAAGCTTTAAATAAAATGATATCTTTATTTACTACTTTTACTTCATAGTTATTAAATTCATTTAAAAATTCTGACAATCCTTCAACTGACAGTTCAGATGGAATACTGGCTTTTACTTTTAGGTTTTCAATATTTTTATAATCTATTTCACCTGGCAGAAATGTTTCAAAGTTAGATTTTGAGTTTTTGGAAAGTAATTTTTGAAATTTACAATTTAGTGTTTCATTTACATCAAATTTTACATCAATATCTTTAGCATTCCCCAAAGAGAAACTAGTAAAAGATATAAAAATAAGAAGTAAAATTTGTCTCATGGGTAAATGTTATCAAAAAGAAGTTATTTAAGCTATCAGAATTAGATTGCTGGCTTAACTTCTTCGGTTTCTTCTTCAACAGGTTCAGCAATTGGCTCTGTAGTTGGATTTAATTCCATTCCTACAGGTGTAATTGAATGTGGCATTGGAGTAAATTGTGAGTCAGGATTATCCTCAGTATTTCTTACTCTCATTCGATGTAATGCAAATACACCAATCAAAATGTGAAAAAACATTATAAAGATAAAATATCCATTAGAACCAATAATATTCATGAGAATTGAACATAATAATGGACCACTCATAGCACCCAATCCATAAGCAAATTGTAAACCAGCACCTGCAGCTACAAACTTTTCTTTTGGAATGAAATCATTAGTATGGGCAAAAATAATTGCAAACATAGGTAAGCTTGCAAATGAAAATAGCACTAAGAATATATAAAACCAAAATTTAGAAGTAGCCAAATCACCTGGTAAATACATCTGTTTTGTAGATAACATTGCACAAAATGCAAAAAAAGCTGCAATAAAAGTTGCGTAAGTAATTACTTTTCTTCTATCAAAATTGTCAGATAGTTTGCCAATAGGCCATTGCGATAAAGCTCCAGAAATAGCAAGCAAAAAGGTTACGATAGATATTTCTAAAATAGAAAAATTCATTGAAGCTGCATACACTGCTAACAGTGCAAACAAAGCTGATTGAACTGTTCCATACAATAATGAACTGACCATTCCAAGTGGAGATACTTTATACAAATCTTTTAAGCTCATTCCTTGAATACTTTTAAAGTTTGGAGCTTTTCTTTTGGTTAGTAAAATTGGTATTAGAGCAATTGACATTAATAGCGAAATCAAAATAAACGGTTGAAAATTTGTTGGAGCACTGAAGTTAAGTAAGAACATGCCTAGCGCCATAGAGCCATATAAGATAATCATGTAAAGAGATAATACACTTCCACGATTATTATTTGTAGATCGATCGTTTAGCCAACTTTCACAAATTGTATAAATAGAAACTAAACTAATTCCAGTCACCACTCTTAAAAGAAACCATGTAAATGGATTGATGATTACTGAGTGTAATAATATTGCAATTGAAGCAAGTGATGCAAATGCCGCAAATGCTCGAATGTGTCCTACACGACCAATAACTGTTGGGATAGTTTTTGCTCCAATAAAATATCCAATATAATATCCTGAAAGCATAAAACCAGTTGCGGTGACACTAAATTGTTCTTGAACTGCTCTAACCCCTAATAATGATCCTTGGAAACCATGAGCTACCATTAATAAGCTTATTCCTAAGAAAAGTGCCCAAGAGTTTTTAAGTATTTTGTTCATAAATTTAGCCCTATTTAGTTTGATCTATTCTTGAATCAAGACTTTATTGTGACAAAAATTATGAATTTTTAAGCTTTAGAAACGAATGAATTGCTATAGTTAAGATTATAACAGCACCACCTTGAATAGTTTCAATACTTGGTTGTTCTTTAATGACCATCCAAACCCAAAATGGACCTATAATAGTTTCTAATAAAAAGAAAAGATTGACCTCTTCAGCGGGAATAAATCTAGGCGCTATAGTCACCAATACAAATGGTATAGCTACACACATCAAACACATTAAAGG
>LIBV01000105.1 GCA_001438335.1 Pelagibacteraceae bacterium BACL5 MAG-120820-bin39 | reverse complement strand
TTAAAGTTAAAGGATTTATAAATATTCAATTTGCAATTAAACAAGATGAAATTTTTGTAATCGAAGTTAATCCAAGAGCAAGTAGAACTGTCCCCTTTGTCTCAAAAGCAAAAGGTTTACCGCTAGCTAAAATTGCCTCTAGAGTAATGGCTGGAGAAAGATTATCTAAATTTGATTTAAAAGATAAATCTAAAAATATGTATGCTGTTAAAGAATCTGTATTTCCTTTCAACAAATTTCCAAACAGTGATTTACTTTTAGGCCCGGAGATGAAATCAACTGGAGAAGTAATGGGTTTCGATAAAGATTTTGGTATGGCATTTGCTAAAAGTCAAATAGCTGCAGCAAATTCACTACCAAAGAATGGACTTGCATTTATATCTTTAAAAGATTCGCATAAAGAAGAAGGGATAGATTTGGCCAAAGAACTTATTCGACTGAATTTTAAACTTTGTGCAACAAAAGGAACTGCAGAATATATAAAAAAACATGGAATGAATTGTCGAATAATTAATAAAGTTAGCAGTGGCTCTCCTCACATTGTTGATATTTTAGACTCTAAAAAAATTGCTCTAGTTATTAACACTGGTGGTGGCAATAGTGAGCACAGATTAAATGATGCAATAGCACTTCGACGAGCCACTTTAAAAAATAAAGTCCCCTATTGCACCAATATGTCAACCGCACAGACTTGTTTAGAAGCAATTAGATCTTTAAAATCAAAAAAATTAGAAGTTACTGCCCTTCAGGATATTTAGTTTATTTTACTTTCCAATCAGTTTGGAAAGATACATAATTAACTTGAAGACACCTTCTCTCTTTAACTATCTCTTTTTTTTCCATGCCATGCCATGTATTGGGACCACTGGTAAAAAAATAACCATAGTTGTTTCGATAAGGTAAGGTTTTTACTTTGTTTAAATCTTTGTCGTAAAAATCAGTTCCAAGATCCTCACTCTCATTAAATTCATTTACAAATAAAAGACATGACATTAATTTTTCTTTAATATCACAGTGTGGTTTTAGCCAAAATCCTTTTCGATCACAAATTACTTCAACTCTAACATATGCATTGGATAAATCTTTTCCAATCAAGCTTGAAACTTTTTCATGAGTTTCTTTTTTCTGCAGTTCTTCAATAAAGCTCGTTAAATTTGGAAAATCTTTATAATTTTCTTTAGTAATAAAACATCTAAACTTTAGAGCTTTACCACCATCCGAATAACCTTCTCTATAAATCCCCTCACCTCCATCAATTGCTCTTGTGCCATCATAATTTAAATTATGTTCAACAGGATTATCAATATCAGCATTGATAATTTCTTTTATCTGGCCTTCTGTTAGAGGCTTATTTAGCTCCCAATGAGTAAAAGGATCATTGAATTGTTTTGATTTAGTTTCTATAGATTTTAAAAATGACATTAGTTAATTTTTTTTTTGATTTCTTCAGCTATTCTAATCGTTTCATTTAAACTTTCATAGTGCCAAGTCTCAAGTTTTTCATTTAAATTTTTAGTTATGTTAAGTTTATTAAATAAATCTCTAAACTTTTTAAATCTATAATCATTTTTTTTTGTTGGTATTTCAGCAATATATAATGGCTTCCCCGTTAAAGCTGCTTCTGAGATCATTGATATTGAATCACATGTAACCGATATAAATTTTGCCAAACCTAAAGCTGATAAATAAGCTTTTTTATCAACTTTTTCGATCACTAAATTTTCATTTCCTAAAAATTCTTTAGTAAAACTAATAATCTCTTTTGGGGTTCTCATTGATGGGATAACTATTCCCTGGAGGTTGTTAGTAATTAATAATTTTTTAAATTTTTCTAAAATATTTTTAATATTTTCTAAACTATATTCATAATGTTTAGTTGGACCACCCAAAATTAAAGAAAAATATTCTTTATTTTCTGTCAACTGATCTTTTAGATAATTTTTATTATCTTCAATTTCATTTTTTGTAAGATAATGAATAGCACCTTTTGAAAGGATTACATTTGATCCTTCAAGCCCATCATGTTCAGGTGCAATTATAAAATTAAAATTATCTAAACTTACTTTTGGATCTTGAATATGAATATTAACTATATTTTTTTTTGAATTTTTTTTTAAATAAATTGATGGAATCACACTTTTTCTTCCACAAGAAATAATTACATCAAATTCATTTAAATTAATTTTTTTGAACACGCTTTGAGCTACAGGTGTGAGTTTTGGAGGAAAAAGTTTCCAAAAACTATTAAGTTCAACTTTATGGTGTGTAAAATCTAAATCTAGAGCTTTTGCTAAGCCTTCCACTTGGCTAATCATACCATGCATGCCTTCGGTCAATAAAATACCTTTTAATTTAGTCATTAATCACTATATAGCTTTCATATGAGTCAAAATCCAACTAAACACACAAAAGTGTTGATAATTGGGTCCGGTCCAGCTGGATATACTGCAGCAGTTTATGCGGCAAGAGCAATGTTAAATCCAATTTTAGTTTACGGAGTTCAGCCAGGTGGACAATTAACTACTACGACAGATGTGGAAAATTATCCTGGTTTTTCAGATGTAATTCAAGGTCCATGGTTAATGGACCAGATGAGAGATCAAGCAAAAGCAGTAGGTACAGAAATGATTGAAGATCATATAGCTTCGGTAGATTTAAAGTCAAAACCATTTGTAGCTATTGGTGATAGTGGTCAAAAATATACAGCTGATAGTATTATTATTTCAACAGGTGCTCAAGCTAGATGGCTTAATATAAAATCAGAACAAGAATTTAGAGGCTTTGGTGTTTCGGCCTGTGCTACATGTGATGGATTCTTTTTTAAAAATAAAGAAGTAGCTGTAGTTGGGGGTGGAAATGCTGCTGTAGAAGAAGCTATGTTTTTAACTAAGTTTGCATCTAAAGTTAAACTTATTCATAGACGAGATAGTTTAAGAGCTGAAAAAATGCTTCAAAAAAAATTAATGGAAAATAAAAAAATTGAAATTATTTGGGATAGTGTTGTCGAAGATGTATTTGGAGATAGCGAACCTAAAAACGTTAAAGGAATAAAAATTAAAAATCTTAAAACGAATAAAATTGAGGAAGTCAAGCTAGATGGTTTATTTATTGCAATTGGTCATGATCCAGCCACACAACTCTTTAAAAATCAATTAGATATGGATAAAGAAGGTTACTTATTAACCAAACCAGATTCTACAGAAACAAATGTTCCAGGAGTTTATGCTGCAGGTGATGTAAAAGATAAAACATTTAGACAAGCAGTAACTGCTGCAGGAATGGGA
>LIBV01000104.1 GCA_001438335.1 Pelagibacteraceae bacterium BACL5 MAG-120820-bin39 | reverse complement strand
CTGCTACCCATTTAATAGGCCTTTCAATTTTTTTTGAAGCCCAACTACAAACTATCTCTTCATTATAAACATTTATTTTAGATCCAAATCCACCACCAACATCTGGAGCAACCACTCTTAATTTGTTCTCCGGTGCAACACCGCCAAATGCAGACATTATTAATCTAGACAGGTGAGGATTTTGACTAGTTGTATATAAAGTTATTTCTTCTGAAGCTGTATTGTAATCTACAACACAAGCTCTAGGTTCCATTGCATTTGGAACTAATCGGTTATTGATTAAATCTACTTTAATAATTTTATCAGCTTTAGCAAAAGCTTCATCTACTGCTTTTCTGTCTCCTAATAACCAGTCATAACAAAGATTTTTATCAATACCATCATGGATAGCTTCACCTTTCATAGCATCAGCAGTACTTGTTACAGCTTTTAATACTCTATAATCAACATCAACTAAATCAGCAGCAGCTTTTGCTTCATCTAAAGTATCGGCAATCACTACAGCTACCGGGTCTCCTACAAAATTTACACTATCTTTTGCTAAAGGTGGGTTGGCTGGTACTTTCATTTCAGTTCCATCTTCACTTCTAATAGCCCAACCGGCGATTAATCCTCCAATTTTATCATTGGCAATTTCTTCACCCGTTAAAATACCTGCTACACCAGAAGCTTTTAAAGCTTTTGATATATCTACTTTTTTAATTTTTGCTCTTGCGTGAGGAGATCTAACAAATACTGCATAGGTTTGATTAGCAATATTAATATCTGCTGTATATCTTCCTTTACCAGTTAAAAATCTTTTATCTTCTTTTCTTTCTACTCTTGATCCAACTAGACTTGCCATTTTTTTCCTCCTATAAATTATATTTTACCAGCAGCCTCTTTAACTGCTGCAACAATATTTTGGTAACCTGTACATCTGCAAATATTTCCTTCTAACCATTCTCGTATTTCTGAGTCTGAAGGATTTTTTTTAGTTTGTAATAAATCAATTGCACTCATCACCATTCCTGGTGTACAAAAACCACATTGTAATCCATGCATTTTTTTAAATGCTTCTTGCATAGGATGAAGTTTTCCATCTTTAGATAAACCTTCTATTGTTGTAACTTTAGAGCCATCAATATCTGCAGCTAATGTTGTGCAACTTTTTATAGATTTACCATCTACATGGACTACACACGCGCCACACTGACTGGTATCACATCCAATATGGGTTCCTGTTAAATTTAAATTTTCTCTTAAAAAAAATGATAATAAAGTATGATCTGGTATCTCTTTACTTACGGATTTACCATTTACCTCTAGAGTAACTTTTTTCATTTAAACTCCTTTTGATTACGGTAAGATGAAGTACATCATACGAGAGTTACAAGATCAACAAAAAAGCAATAATAAATTCTACTCTCAGTAGAATTAATATTAAATCACAAAATATAAGATGGCTAAAACCATAACTCCACCAACAATATAAATTAATTTTTTATTTATCTTATTATTGGCACTATCTGAATTAATATTGGTTGGTATGCTTTCAGATTCTAAATTCTCTTTTGGTGAAATAAGCTCAGAAAATTTACCGAAAAAAATATCTGCCATTTTTTTTGCTGTCATATCAATTAATCTTGATCCAACTTGTGCAATTTTACCACCAACATTTGCATCAACTTCATAAATAAGTTTTGTGCCATTTTCACTATCCTCTAATCTTACCTTTGCTTCACCAGAGGCAAAACCAACGGGTGAATTACCTGAACCAGCAATTTTATAACTATTAGGTGGATCTAAATCTTTTAATTCTATCTCTCCAGTAAAACTCGCATTAAATGGACCAATTTTATTAGTGGCTTTTGCAATAAATTTAGTTTCTGAATCTTTTTTAAATTCTTCACACCCAGGTATTGCTTGTTTAAGAATATTTGGATCATTAAGAGCCTCCCAAACTTTTTGTTTTTCTAAATTTATTTGATAGGATCCTGAAAGTTTCATAACTTTAATTTATAATAAAAAAATATGGATGATAATACAAAAAAAGAATTACAGTCGGCAGCTTTTGAGAGATTAACTGAACATCTAAGAAATAGAAAAGATGTTCAGAATATTGATTTAATGAATTTAGCTGGTTTTTGCAGAAACTGTTTATCTAAATGGTATCGTGAAGAAGCTGAAAAAAAAGGAATAACAATTTCAGATCCAGATGCAAGAGAGCATGTCTACGGAATGCCTTATTCTGAATGGAAAGAAAAATATCAGAAGTAATTATTTTTCTTTAAGTCTTGGAAATAACTCCACAAAATTACAAGGTTTGTGATTAATATCTAATTGGTGTTTAAGAATTCCCTCCCAAGCATCTGTAACTCCTCCAGAAGAACCAGGTAGTGCAAAAATATATTTACCATTAGCTAATACTGCGCAAGCCCTTGATTGAATTGCTGAAGTGCCAACAGTTTTTAAACTCAAATATCTAAAAATTTCTCCAAATCCAGTTATGTGTTTTTCTGCAATTTCATCTAATGCTTCTGGTGTAATATCCCTTCCGGTTAGGCCTGTTCCACCTGTAGTGATTATAACATCAATATCTGATTGCTTAATCCATTCTTTTAATATGACTACAATATCATCTTTATTATCTTTACAAATTTTACGATCAGCCAAGTTATGATTAGCTTCTTTTATTTTATCGACTAAAATTGCTCCAGATTTATCATTATCAAAAGTTCTAGTATCTGTTACAGTCAGGAGTGCTATATTTACTTTCATAAATTTTAAATGATCATACTACCAATTTTATTTTTTATAACAGCAATTTTATATTCTAGTGTTGGATTTGGTGGAGGATCTACATATCTAGCTTTACTTTTAATTTGGGGCATTCCTTATTATATTTTTCCTGTAATAGCATTAATTTGCAATATCATTGTCGTTTCTGGAAACTCAATTAATTATTCACGAGCTGGAAACTTTAATTTAAGATTGTTAGCTCCTTATTTGGTGGGATCTGTTCCATTTGCTTTTATTGGGGGATCCATAATTATTGAAAAAGAATTATTTGAAGTTTTATTGTTTTTAGTTCTTAGTATTGCTGGCGTATCTTTGCTTATTCAAAATAAGTCATTTGAAGACAGAAAGATAAAATATAATCAACCTTCTATATACCTATCTTTCTTTATTGGTTCTTTACTTGGATTAATCTCTGGAATTGTTGGAATTGGCGGAGGTATATTTCTAAGTCCAATTTTATTTTTACTTAAAGCCGCACCTCCCAAGCAAATAATAACAGCAA
>LIBV01000103.1 GCA_001438335.1 Pelagibacteraceae bacterium BACL5 MAG-120820-bin39 | reverse complement strand
TTGCTAAAATTCCAGCAATTATCCAAGTAATCATAACAATTCTTTTAGGATCTATTCCTGATAATAAAGCTAAATCTTCATTATCAGAATACGCTCTCATACTTTTTCCAGTCTTTGTTTTATTTAGAAACCAAAATAAAGTAGAAACTAAAGCTAACGTAACAATTACTGTTATGATTTGAGTAGATTTAATTGCTAGTCCTTCATTCAATCCAGTCATTTCTTTAAATTCACCAGCAGTGACTAAAAATTTTTCACCATCAAAAAATCTTCTATCATTAGGTCCAATAATTATTCTTACAACAGCTTGGGTGACAAACATTACACCAATACTAACCATAGCAAATTGAACCGGTGGGCTTTTGCTTACTCTATAATATTTAAAAACAAATTTATCAATTAGCAGCATGTATAAAATCATAAACATAATTCCAAATGGAATAGCTAATAATGCTGTTGGTAAAATTCCTAGAGAAACACCTAATGATTGAAAGTACCAAGTAAATAAAATAGTTACCATAGTTCCAAAAGACATCATGTCTCCTGTTGCAAAATTAGCAAATCGTAATATCCCATAAATCAATGTTACAAAGATAGCGCCTAAAGCTAATTGAGAGCCATATGTAATTGCTGGCACAAAAACATAGTTTAACAAAAGTATTATTGCATTTATAAAATCCATATTAACCGCCTAAAAAAGAGCTTCTGACTCTTGGATCGTTTAATAATTCTTGTCCAGTTCCAGAATATTTATTTTCACCTGTAACTAAAACAAAACCTCTATCAGATATATTGAGTGCTTGTTTTGCGTTTTGCTCAACCATTAAAATAGCAACATTGGTTCTTTTAACTTTAACAATATGATCAAATAATTCATCCATGACAATTGGAGAAACTCCAGCTGTAGGTTCATCAAGCATCAATACAGAAGGTTTGATCATTAAAGCTCTTCCTAATGCAACCTGTTGCCTTTGACCACCAGACAATTCTCCAACTAATTGATTTCTTTTTTCTTTTAAAATTGGAAAAAGACCATAAATTTCATCAATGGTATTTTGATAGTCTTCTTTTTTTAAAAAAGCTCCCATTTCTAAATTCTCTTCTACCGTCATACCAGCAAATACATTTTTAGTTTGCGGCACAAAAGAAATTCCTTCCTTAACTCTATCTTGGGGTGATAGTTTAGATATATCTTTCCCATCAATTTTTACGCTTCCTGATTTTAAATTTAATAAACCCAGCATTGCTTTCATTGCTGTTGATTTTCCAGCACCATTGGGTCCTAAAATTGAAACTATTTCTCCTCTTTCAACATCAACTGAACAAGAATTGATAATGTCGGGTCCATTTCCATAGCCACCCGTCATTTTAATTCCTTCAAAAAAAGCCATTATTTTGTATCTCCAAGTTTTGACCCTCTGCCCAGATAACTCTCAATAACTTTTTCATCTTTTTTGGCATCCTCTACGGTACCTTCAAATAAAACTGAGCCTTCTGCCATTACAATTACTGGGTCACACAGTCTTCCAATAAAGTCCATGTCATGTTCTATCATACAAAAAGTATAACCTTTTTCTTTATTCAATTTTTCAATAGCTGTACCAAGATCTTTTAATAAAGTTCTGTTAACACCCGCACCTACTTCATCAAGTAAAACTATTTTTGCATCAACCATCATGGTTCTGCCTAATTCTAATAACTTTTTTTGTCCTCCAGATAAATTACCTGCAAGCTCATTGGATAGATGACTTAAATTTAAAAATTCAACAACTTCTTTTGCTTTGTCTTTTACCAATTTCTCTTCAGTAGCAACTAAACTAGGTTTTAACAAAGCAGTCATTAAATCTTCACCAGATTGATTTCCTGGCACCATCATTAAATTTTCTAAGACAGATAAATTGCTAAATTCATGGGCAATTTGAAAGGTTCTCAATAATCCTTTTGAAAATAATTCATAAGATGGCATGTCAGTAATATTTTCTTCATCAAATATTACGCTGCCACTACTACATTTTAAATTTCCTGCAATTAAATTAAACAACGTTGTCTTTCCTGAACCATTAGGACCTATAATTCCAGTAATTGATCCTTTCTTAACTTTTAAAGAACAATCAGAAACAGCTGCAAGACCTCCAAAATATTTACTTAAATTATTAATTTCTAAAATATAATCTGACATTAAAATTATTTATTTAATCTTTTATGAATACTATTAAGAACCTTAACTATAGATTTATAAGTGCCTTGCTTAGATAATTCTTTTAGCCCCTGTTCATTTAAACCTTTGGGTGTTTGGGAATCTTTTACTAAAATTTTCAAATCTTTTTTTGCATTAATAATTGCATCTTCAGATAATGCTAAAAATAAAGAAGTTATATATTTTTGTGCATCTAATTTTTTAACTCCTTTTGTAACTAACCAATCACTCATAACTCTTAGAATTTCATAATATGATGCCATCATTCCAGAAGTAGACCAAAAATTAATTGATAATTTTTCATTTTTAATTTCAACCGTAGTACCTAAATTATTAAAAAATTTTTTAACTTTTGCATTCGGTGGACAAATTGGTATCGGTCCTTTCTTAAGAGAAATTGGAGGCAAAGGTATAGCTCTAACCAAATCTATATTTTTAACTTTAATAAATTTTTTAAGGTCTAATAGGGTTATTGTTGAAATAAAACTGATGACAGTTTGTTTTGATCTAAATTTTAAATCTTTAAGAATTTTTTCTCCCACCATAGGAGTAACTGATAAAAATACCCAATCTGATTTATCCACAATTTCCTGGTTATTTTTGGCAATTATAATTTTTTTAAATTTTTTTTTTAATCTATTGGCAATATTTCTGTTTCTTGGAGAAATAATTATTTTATTATAGTTTATTTTTGAATTACATATGCCTGTAATTACAGATGATGCTATTTTACCAGTACCAATAAAACCTAGTCTCATAATTATAAAAAAGTTTATATAGCAAATAATAGATTAATTTGTAAAAAAAGAACCTCTAATTCTCAATAGTTCTCTGCTCAAATCTTTATTTTCTTTAAAAGGACGTCTTCCGTGAAGCCAGAAATAATTATTAGCAACAATAGCAGAACCAACTGGCAATTTAGTAATTACTTTATTTTTACTTCCTTCTAATGAGTCCGAAAGTCTTTGGAGAAAAATCCCTTGTTCCATATTTTTTGGTTCGGGAAACTGGTCTATATAAGATATCTGTGGCTTTCCTTCTTGATCAGGAAAAAATATAGGATGTTCTACCTTATAATCAATATTTTTACTTTTTGGTGATCCCCAAACAAAATTTTGTTTTCCAATTGGATCATTAAAAA
>LIBV01000102.1 GCA_001438335.1 Pelagibacteraceae bacterium BACL5 MAG-120820-bin39 | reverse complement strand
GATAGTGAATTAATTGAATTAAATAACGGTGCTACCCTCAAAGAAATTTATGATACTGATTTTTATGATTTAACTATAGAGAATTTGCTTAAAACATACCCTTCTAAGAACAGAGATGAAGAAGATGAATTATTAAAATTATTTAGCTCAGAGGCAGAATATGAAATTAAAAATGCATTCCTTAACAACAATCAATTAATTGATAAAACTATCACTTTAGAAATTACTGCATCTGATGATATTGATCAACTTCATAAAGGAAATTATCCTAGAGATTTACCCGAAGACAGAAGATCAATTACAGACAATCAACTATTTATATATGATTACTTTGTTGAAAATGAAATAATCAATAAAAATTTTAATAATTATTTTTTTACTAATGGTGACTCAAGAGATCCCGAGCTTGCTGGCATAGGTGGAGCTTTAGTTGGTTCATTTTATAGTATAATAATTTGCTTATTAATTGCATTTCCAATAGCAGTATTGGCTTCTATATATTTAGAAGAATTTGCCCCAAAAAATAAAATTACTGATTTTATAGAAATAAATATTAATAATTTAGCTGCCGTACCATCAATAGTTTATGGTTTATTAGCTTTACAAGTTTTGTTAGCAACGCTTCATTTGCCAAGATCGACACCATTAGTTGCCGGAATTACTTTGGCATTAATGACATTACCAAGAATAATCATTCCATGCAGAGCCTCACTTAAAGCTGTACCTCCATCCATTAGAGAAGGGGCTCTTGCCGTTGGTGCATCTAAATTTCAATCTGTATTTCATCATGTGGTTCCACTAGCACTGCCTGGAACATTGTCAGGTACTATTATTGGCCTTGCCCAAGCTCTAGGTGAAACTGCACCATTAATTTTGATTGGGATGGTTGCTTTTGTTGTTGATATTCCATCAACTCCAATAGATCCATCAGCATCTCTGCCAGTACAGGTATATTTATGGTCTGAGTCAGCTGAAAGAGGGTTTGTAGAAAAAACTTCTGCTACTATAATGATATTATTAAGTTTTTTAATTATGATGAATTTCATAGCTGTTTATTTGAGACAAAAATTTGAAAAAAGGTGGAATTAAATGAAGAAAGTTAAGATTAGAGCAAAAAATTTAGATGTCTTCTACGGAGATAAACAAGCTTTGTTTAATGTTAATCTAGAGCTTAATGAAAAAGAAGTTACTGCTTTAATTGGACCCTCTGGATGCGGAAAATCAACATTTATTAGATGCATCAACAGAATGAATGATGTCATTGATATTTGTAAAATAGAAGGTTCTATCGAAATGGATGGTTTTGATATTAATGATAAATCTATCGATGTAGTCGAATTAAGAGAAAAAGTTGGAATGGTATTCCAAAAACCTAATCCATTCCCAAAAAGTATTTATGATAATATCTCATATGGCCCGAAAATTCATGGCAAAGGTGAAACTAAAGATGAATTAGATGAAATTGTAGAAAACAGTCTTAAAAAAGCTGCACTATGGAACGAAGTTAAGGATAGATTAAATGAACCTGGAACTAGTTTGTCTGGTGGACAACAACAAAGACTATGTATTGCAAGAGCTATTTCAGTTAATCCTGAAGTTATATTGATGGATGAGCCTTGTTCTGCCTTAGATCCAATTGCAACAGCAAAAATTGAAGAACTAATTGATGAATTAAAAACAACATATACGATTGTAATAGTTACTCACTCAATGGCTCAGGCGGTTAGAGTTTCCCAAAAAACAGGTTTTTTTCATCTTGGAAAATTAATAGAAGTTGGTAAAACTGAGAAAATTTTTAAAAATCCTGACAACAAAATGACACAAGATTATATTACTGGTAGGTTTGGATAAATAAATTATGAGTGAAGAACATATTGTAAAATCATATGAAGAAGAACTACAGTATCTAAATGACTCGGTCATTAAGATGGGTAGTTTAACAGAGTCTCAATTATACGACTCAATGGATGCTGTAATTAAAGTTGATAAGGACTCAATTGATAAGATTATTAAAAATGATGAACAAATTAACAAATTTAGATCAAAAATTGATACTCAAATAATGACATTGCTAGTTAAAAGAGCGCCAATGGCAATTGATCTTAGATCTACAATTGCAGCACTTAAAATTTCTCAAGATCTAGAAAGAATAGGCGATCTCGCAAAAAGTAATGCGAAAAAAGTAAAACCACTACCGCTTGATTTACCAGAAGAATTATTAGGAAATTTAAAAAGATTAGGTGATTTAGTTGTTAAACAATTAACAGATGTAATTAATAGTTATATTAATAGAGATTATGACAAAGCTAAAGAAGTTTGGGTTAAAGATGAGCAAGTAGATGATCTAACCTATTTGGCTATGAATAGTGTTATAGCATTTCTATCTAAAGACAAAAAAAATCTAGATTTTTCAACTCACTTAATTTTCGCAACAAAAAATCTTGAGAGAGCTGGAGATCATATCACGAATATAGCCGAGTCTACTTGTTATCTAATTAAGGGTGAATACTTAAAGGGTCACAGACCAAAAGGTAAAGAAACTGTAGTTTAATTTAATGAATGCTAAAATATTTATTATTGAAGATGAACCTTCAATAGTAAAATTACTAAAGTATAATTTAGAAAAAGAAGGTTTCATCGTAGGTTTTTCCGACAACGGCAATGAAGGTTTTAAATCTCTTAAAAATTTTGACCCTGACATTTTACTTTTAGATTGGATGTTGCCTGATTTATCTGGAATTGAAATCTGTAAACTTATTAAAAAAAATGAAAAATTAAGCAAGATCCCAATTATCATGCTTACTGCTAGGGGTGAGGAAGAAGATAAAATTAAAGGTCTTGATAGTGGTGTAGATGACTACATGACAAAACCGTTTAGTTTCAAAGAATTATTTTCAAGAATAAAGGCATTATTAAGAAGATCAAAACCAAATACTATTTCTAACATTTTGGAATTTGAAGACCTTAAATTAGATCGATTAGAAAAACGTGTATACAGAAAAAAAACTGAAATAACTTTAGGCCCAACTGAATATCGTTTAATTGAGTTTTTTTTGACTAATCCAAAGCGTGTTTTTACTAGAGATCAAATACTAGAAAATGTTTGGCCAAATAATATTAATGTCGAAACTAGAACTATTGATGTTCACATAAGAAGACTAAGAAAATCAATTAACCTTCCAAATTGTAAAGAATTAATTAGAACAGTCAGATCATCTGGTTATTCTCTTATTTAGATTAATAGTTTATAAAACCCAAATAAGAATAGGGGAATTTGTAAACCAAAATTAGTCATTATTGCTCTATCTTTTGATATAAATCCACAAATAGTCCATCCAAGAACACCTAAACCGTGAAAGATAATATTAATTGGATACTCATTAATATTTGTCAAAAGTATTCC
>LIBV01000101.1 GCA_001438335.1 Pelagibacteraceae bacterium BACL5 MAG-120820-bin39 | reverse complement strand
TAAAGCTGCCTATGATGAGGGTGCTAGATGGGTTGTGCTTTGTGACACAAATGGAGGCACTTTACCAAATGAAGTTTCAAACATAGTTTCTGAAGTTACAAAAATTATTCCAGGCAAAAACTTAGGAATACATGCTCATAATGATACTGGGAATGCAGTTTCAAATTCTTTAGTAGCAGTTTTAGCTGGGGTAAGGCAAGTTCAAGGAACCATTAATGGGCTTGGTGAAAGATGTGGAAATGCAAACTTGATGTCTTTAATTCCAACTTTTTACCTTAAAAAAGAATTTTCTTCAAAATTTGAAATAAATATGAATTCTGAAAATATAAAAAATTTAACGCAATGTTCAAGATTATTAGATGAAATTTTAAATAGAAAACCTAATAAACATCTACCATACGTTGGGGCTGCTGCGTTTTCCCACAAGGGTGGTTTACACGTTTCTGCAGTGCAAAAAGATCCTAAAACTTATGAACACATAAATCCTGAAGATGTAGGAAATACTAGAAATATTGTAATCTCAGATCAATCTGGAAAATCAAATATTATTTCTCGCCTAAAATCTATTCAAATAGACATTGAAGAAAATGATCCAAAAATTAAAAAATTATTAAACGAAGTTAAAGATAGGGAATTTATAGGATATAGTTATGATGGCGCTGATGCTTCCTTCGAATTATTAGCAAGAAGAATAATTAGTGGTGTTCCAAGATATATCTCAATTTCAGAATATGATGTTTCTGTTAAAAAAGATGCATCAGGAGAAATAGTATCAACGGCTAAAGCTCAATTAGAAGTGGATGGTGAAAAAATTATCTGTGAAGGTGTAGGGAATGGTCCTGTTAATGCACTGGATAATGCAATCCGAAATAATGTTGAAAGATTAGCAAAATATTCAACTTATTTAAAAGATTTAAAATTAGTCGATTATAAAGTTAGGATTTTAAATACTGGAACTGAAGCGGTGACAAGAGTGTCAATTGAAAGCACAGATGCAAAAGGAAAAAATTGGTTTACGATTGGAGTTTCGACAAATATTATTGATGCTTCTTTTAAAGCATTAATTGATAGTTTAGATTATAAATTATTTAAAGATAATGCCCCTGCAAGTATTCAATAATGAAAACTAAAAATTTTACAGATAAACCAAGGGATATAACCGATCGTATTAACAAAAAACCCAAAATTTGTTATTCAATAGAGGATTTTAAAGATAAAAATTTTGACCTTTTGCAAGAGGCAAGACAATCTCTGCAAAAAATTGACGAAGTTATTATTCCACCTCGAGATGCCAAAACTTTTAAAGTTAAATTTGGTAATTTTTTTAGAATAGAAAGTGTTGAAGGCCCTCAGGTTGGTGATTTAAATCTTTTTCAATTAGATAATTTAGATGAAAAATTTTACTCTGGAAAATCTAGAGCTTTATATGGCACCCACTTATCGGTTGGGGATAAAATGTTTAGCTCATTTCCATATCTGAGATCCCTTGCAACAATTACCTGGGATACTCTTGATTGGTACGGTTATGATGCAGATGGAGGTTCAGTGCATGATGTCATTGGTACAAGATGTGATCCTTATACATCTAAATTATTATCAGGAAATGACTATCATTATTGTTGCCATTCAAATCTAACAAGGGCTTTGGTTAATGAAAAAAATATAGATTTAAAAGATGCTGAAAAATTAGTTCATGATGTTTTAAATGTATTTATGCTTACAGGGTTTACTAATGACACCAAACAATATTTTATGAAAGCTAGTCCAGTTAGAGAAGGGGATTATTTAGAATTCTTTGCTGAAACAGATTTATTGGGTGTGTTATCAGCTTGTCCTGGAGGTGATTGTGGATCAGAACATTCTTCAGATAATGCTAAATGTTATCCATTAAAAGTTTCTATCTGGTCAACTGATACAAAATATTTAGATAAAATTAAACCATCAATAACATCAACATATAATAGAAATCACGGCTTAAAATAATTAAGAAATGTCAAAAAAAAATATTTCTTTTATTTTACATAAACCTCAGTTGTCAGAAAATATTGGTGCTTGTGCGAGAGGTATGAAAAATTTTGATTTTAATAATTTAATTGTGGTAGATCCAAAACCAATATTTCCGAATGATAAAATTCTAGCAACTTCAGTTGGAGCTAAAAATATTATATCTACTAGTAAAGTTTTTGATAATCTTGAAGAGGCTATTCAAGATAAAGATTATGTTATTGCAACTTCTGCAAGATTTAGAAACAAAAACATTAAACACATAACTTTAGACGATTTAAAAGAATTAGACTTTAGTAAGAAAGTTGCTTTTTTATTTGGTTCAGAAGCCTCAGGTCTGTCTAACGAACAAATTAGCTATGCAACACATACTTTGCAAATATCAACAAATCCTAAGTTTAAATCATTAAATCTTTCTCACAGTTTAATTATTATTGCGCAAAAGGTTTTTAGTTTAGTTAAGAAAAATAAATCAGTATTTAAAAAATCTAAGAAAGTTAAATCTGCTTCTAAACAAGAAATTTTAGCAATGGTGAATTTATGTATTAAGAATTTAGATGAAATTGATTTTTTTAAACCAAAAGAAAAAAGACCAATTATGTTGGAAAATCTTAGGAATATTTTCTATAAAATGGATCTATCTGATAAAGAAACACGGATATTATCAGGCGTATTTGCCAGTTTAGGGAAAAAACGTTGATTGACAAAATTAGGAGTAAGTTTATAAACCCCACTATTAAATGACAAAAAGATTAAACTCTAAACATAAAGTAGATAGAAGATTAAAAGTTAACCTTTGGGGAAGACCCAAAAGTCCTTTTAACACAAGAGCTTACGGACCTGGACAACACGGTCAGACTAGAAGTTCAAAACCTTCAGATTACGGAATTCAATTACAAGCTAAGCAAAAATTAAAAGCTTATTACGGCAATATTAACGAAAGACAATTTAGAAATATTTATAAAAAAGCTACTATGCTTAAAGGAGATACTAGTGAAAATTTAATTGGTCTTTTAGAAAGAAGATTAGATGCAATTATTTATAGAGCAAAATTTGCAACTACTATCTTTTCTGCAAGACAATTAATTAACCATGGTCATGTAAAGGTTAATGGAAAAAAAGTTAATATAGCAAGTTACTCAGTTAGTGAAGAGGATACAGTTGAGATTAGAGATAAATCAAAACAATTAGCAATTATTGATATTGCTCTAGCCAATAAAGAAAGAGAAACTCCAGAATATATTCAGTTAGATGAAAAGAATAAAAAATTAAAATTTGTTAGAACACCTAAATTTGAAGAAGTTCCTTATCCAATCGTAATGGAACCTAATTTAGTAATCGAATATTATTCTAGATAAAATAATTTCCATCTATTTATATAGTTTCTAATTTTTGAAACCACCTTTGAC
>LIBV01000100.1 GCA_001438335.1 Pelagibacteraceae bacterium BACL5 MAG-120820-bin39 | reverse complement strand
ACTTTGCAATTTATTTTGGGGTTTTTTTACTATAATGAGGATTTTTCTCTATCTAAATTTGTAAGTTTTATTTTTATTTGGATTGCTGTAGTTATTTATCTTAAGGATCTTTATGAGACTAATTAGCTTTTTTTTACTTATTTTATTTTATTCTTTTAATGCGTATTCAAATATAGATACAGAATTTGAAAAATGGAAAAACGAATTTAAAATTTTTGCTTTAGCAAACGGTGTATCTGAAAAAACCTATTTAAAAACTATTCCTAAAGTTAAATTTTTACCTAAAGTAATTGAATATGATCGTTTCCAGCCAGAGTTTTACGAAGATACCAAAACCTATATCTCAAAAAGAACATCGGAAGCTAAAGTTAAAAAAGGACTAGAATTTTATAATAATAACAAAGATCTTATTAACGAAATAGAAACTAAATATAAAATCGATAAAGAATTACTTTTAGCTCTCATGGGTATTGAAACAAATTTTGGAACTTATGTTGGTAAGATGGATATACTTTCGTCTTTAGCAACATTAAGTTTTGATAAAAGGAGATCAGAGTTTTTTTCAAATGAATTGCTAACACTGTTAAAATTAATTGATCAAAATTTAGTTAATTATGAAACTTTATACGGTTCATGGGCAGGTGCTTTTGGTTTTTTTCAATTTATGCCAAGTACTATTCAAAATTACGCTATTGATTACAATAAAGATGATTTTATTGACTTAAAAAATCCAATAGATGCTTATGCTTCTGCAGCAAATTATTTAAATAAGATTGGATGGAATAATACAGAACCTTGTTATTATAAAATTGATCTAAATAAAGATATTCCAAAAAAATATTTAAATGTATCTGCAAAAAAATTACATAATAAAAACAAAGCAAATTTTTTTAAAAAATATATAAATAATTATTCTGAACTTGAAATTACTCAAGAAAATCTTTTATCAACAATTATTACTCCTGATAAAGATATTATTCCTGATGCGGAAACCTTAAATCCCGCATATATCGTATTTGGTAATTATGAAGTTATTTTAAAGTGGAATCGATCACTTAGATTTGGTTTGGCGGTATGTACATTAAAGGATAAGTTTAAGAATGAATTATAAATTTTTTAAAATATTATTTTTTTTTTTAATTATTGGTTGTACACAAAATAATGTAAACACCAACTCAACTATTAATCCAATCTTTGATCAAAAGTATAAAAATAAAGGATTTGGACTAGTTTATAATTCTAATCTTAAAAAAGAAAAAAAAATTTCTAAAAAAATTGACGATAGATCTTTAGCTATTTTTCATAAATCATTAAAAAAAGGATCTTTTGTTAAAATTACTAATCCTGATAATGAAAAAACAATAATTGCTACTGTGTCATCTAATACAGTAGAATTTTCTCAATTTTTTAACTCAGTTATAACATCCAGGATTGTTGAAGAATTAGAATTAAATATTAATGAACCTTATATCGAAATTTCTTTAATTTCAGCAAATTCCACATTTGTTGCAAAGAGAGCTAAAACTTTTGAAGAAGAAAAAAACGTTGCTGAAAAAGCACCAGTGGATGGTATTCAAATAAGTAACTTAAATTCTAATTCGAGTAATACTGAACAAAAAAAAGACAGAAAGTTTTCTTATTCAATTAAAATTGCTGATTTTTACTACGAAGATTCAGCTCAAAACATGATAGAAAGAATAAAAAAAGAAACTTCATTTGATAATCCTAAAATAATTAAACTATCAAAAACTAAATTTAGAGTACTTTTAGGACCATTTAATGATATAAAAACTTTAGAGGAAATTTTTAACGAAATAAAATCATTAGAATTTGAAAATTTAGAAATATTAAGAAATGTTTAAAAAAATTATTTTATTAATAGGGTTTAATGTCTTAGTTTCTAATTTAGCATTAGCTAACTTAGATGTAGCTGCAAGAACTGCTATTTTACAAGATTATTTATCAGGTGAAATTTTGTATGAAAAAAATCCTGATCATTCAATACATCCGGCATCAATGACCAAAATAATGACTGCAATTGTAGCGTTTGATTTAATTAAATCAGGTAATTTAAACTTAGAAGATAAGTTTATGATTTCTGAAAATGCTTGGAGATTATCTTCTGCAGGTTATTCTTCTATGTTTATTATGGTAGGTGATGAAATAACTGTGGATAATTTATTAAAAGGAATAATTATTGCTTCTGGTAATGATGCTTGTGTAGCTCTGGCAGAAGGTATCGCCGGCACAGAGGCTGAATTTGCTATAATGATGACCGCCAAAGCAAAAGAATTAGGAATGGAAAATACTAATTTTACAAATGCCTCAGGCATTAATGATCCAGATAATGTTTCCACTGTAAGAGATGTGATGATTATGTCTAATTATTTAATCAAAAATCATCCTGAGTTTTACAAATTATTTTCAGAAAAAGAATTTACGTGGAATAGAACAGGGGGCGATCCAATTACTCAAGGTAATAGAAACCCACTGCTATATAAAAATATGGGTGTAGATGGTATTAAAACTGGATATTTAGCAGTTGAAAAATACTCTTTATCTTCTTCTTTGGATAAAAATGGACGAAGATTGATAGCAGTAGGTAGCGGCTTTGAATCAGTGAATTCAAGATCAAGAGAAAGTGCTAAATTATTAACTTATGGTTTAACTAACTTTGATTTAGTTGAAATTGCTAAAGCTAATGAACCTGTTGATAATTTAGATGTTTGGTTAGGTAAAGAAAAGTCAATCAGTGTTTATTCTAAAAATGATATCTATAAGACCATTCAAAAAGCTAAGAAAAATTTATTAAAAGTTTCCTTAAAATATGATGGACCAATTGAAGCTCCAATTAAGAAAGATCAGGTTATAGCAAAACTTAGAGTTGTTTATGACCAGAATCTTGTTGGTGAATATGATTTATTAGCGTCCAAAGATATTAAAAAAGTAAACTTTTTCACTAGATTAATGAAATCATTGAATTATTTAATCTGGGGTGATGTCTAAAAAACCAATAATTGTTTTTGAAGGAATTGAGGGAAGTGGCAAGACTTTCCATATCGATAATGTATCTAATTACTTAAAAAGAAAAAAAATCCCTTACCTAAAAATAAGAGAACCTGGGGGTAGTAGAAATTCAGAAATAATAAGAAAAATAATTTTAAATAAGAAATCTAGTTTTAATAAAAATACTGATTTATTATTATATTTATCAGCAAGAAGTGAAAATATTGAACTAATTAAAAAAAATCATAAAAAAAAAATTATTCTTATTGATCGTTTTATTGACACAACAATAGCCTATCAACATTATGGTATGGGTGTTGATTATTCGATTATTAATAAAATCAATCAGTTTTTATTAAAAGGTATTAAAGTTAATTTTACTTTTTTAAACATTGTTAATAGTAAAAATATGATTTTAAGACTTAAGGAAAGAAAAGAACTTAA
>LIBV01000099.1 GCA_001438335.1 Pelagibacteraceae bacterium BACL5 MAG-120820-bin39 | reverse complement strand
CCAGAAAGCGAAGAGAACTCTAAAAATTATCAAATTATTTTTGCTACTTCACAAGGTAAAATTAGAAAAAATAGCCTTGAAGATTTTACTTCCATTAATGCATCAGGAAAAATTGCAATGAAACTAGATTCTAATGATAAAATTATTGGTGTTAAAATTTGTAAAGACGATCAAGATATAATGTTAAGTACAAAAGTTGGCAAATGTATAAGATTTGAGTCAAAAAAATTAAGAGTATTTAAAGGTAGATCTTCAAAAGGTATAAGAGGAATAGTTTTAGCACCAAACGATGAAATTGTATCTCTATCAATCATGGATGGAGACAAGTCTAAATTAAATGCTAAAGAAAAGTTTATCTTATCCATCTCTCAAAATGGTTATGGTAAAAAAACTCCACATATAGATTATAGAGTTACCAATAGAGGTGGAAAAGGAATTATAGGAATTATTACCTCTCCAAGAAATGGTAATGTTGCTTCATCTTTCCCAGTTTTTGATGGAGATGAAATACTAATATCAACAAACAAAGGTAGAGTTATTAGAGTGGCTGTTAAAGAAATAAGAACAGCTGGTAGAAATACTCAAGGTGTTAGAATTATTAAATTATCAGGTGAAGAAAAGGTTGTTTCTGCTATCAAAATTGTTGATAATTTCATTTAATGAATAAAGTTGCAATTTACCCAGGCACCTTTGACCCAATTACCTATGGTCATATCGATGTAATCAAAAAAGGATTAAAATTATTTGATAAAATAATAGTAGCTGTTTCTGATGTTGAAAATAAAAATTATTTATTTAATGCTGTAGAACGTATTCAAATAGTTAAAAAAGCAATTTTTTCAGATTTAAAATTAAGTAAAAAAAAAGTTACAGTAATTTCATTTAATACTTTAACTACTGATGTTTGTAAAAAATATAAATCAAACATTATTTTAAGAGGATTAAGAGCTGTTTCTGATTTTGAATATGAATTTCAATTAGCAGGTATGAATAGAAAGTTAAATAATAATATAGAAACACTTTTTTTAATGTCAGATGTTGAAAACCAGATAATTTCATCAAGATTTGTAAAAGAAATAGTTAAATTAAAAGGAGATATCAAAAAATTTACTACAAAAAGTACAATAAAATCTTTAAAAGAAAAATATGAATAAATTACTAATAAAATTTTTTGTTTTTTTATTTCTAACTACCAACCTATTAATAGCAGAGGAGAATATAATGATTTTAAAATTAAAAGACGGCGATGTAAAAATAGAACTATTTCCTGATGTAGCTCCAAATCATGTAAAAAGAATTAAAGAATTAGCTGATAGTGGTAAGTATGATAACGTAGTTTTTCATAGAGTTATCGATGGCTTTATGGCTCAAACAGGTGATGTTAAATTTGGTAATTCTGAGTCAGGTAATTTTGATCTAAGAAGAGCTGGTATGGGAGGTTCTGATTTACCTGATCTAAAACAAGAATTTAGTAGTGTTCCACACGATCGAGGAACTTTATCAATGGCAAGATCTCAAGATCCAGATAGTGCTAACAGTCAGTTTTTTATTTGTTTTAAACCAGCACCTTTTTTAGATCGTCAATACACAGTTTTTGGTAAAGTTATCGAAGGTATGGAGTTTGTCGATAAAATCAAAAGAGGTGATGATAGTAATAATGGTGCAGTAACAGACCCTGATAAGATTATTAGCTTTAAATCACTTTAATCTTTAAATGGCATTAAAAGATTTTGCCTTTAAACTTTTAAAAAAAGATAAATCTGCACGATTAGGTATAATTGAAACTCATCGTGGAAATATCTTAACTCCTGCATTTATGCCAGTTGGAACTCAAGCTACCGTGAAAGCTTGTACCATTGATGACATAAAAAAAACTGGTTCTCAAATTATTCTATCTAATACCTATCATTTAATGATTAGACCTGGTGTTGAAAGAATTATATCAGCAGGTGGTTTACATCAGTTTATGAATTGTGATCTACCTATTTTAACGGACTCTGGTGGTTTTCAGGTAATGTCACTTTCAAAACTAAATAAGATAGATAGAGAAAAAGGAGCTATTTTTAATTCTCATGTAGATGGAAAAAAATTTTATTTAAGTCCTGAAGAAAGTATTAGAATTCAGCTTGGTTTAAATTCTGACATTGTAATGATTATGGATGAATGTCCAAAAAAAACCACTGACTATGATGTTATTAAAAAATCTATGGACTTATCTTTATATTGGGCAGAAAGATCAAAAAAAGCTTTTGGAATTAATCCTCAAAAAGCTTTATTTGGAATAATTCAAGGAGGTCTTTTTAATGATTTAAGAATTAGTTCATTAAAAGGATTGGAGAATATTGGCTTTGATGGTTATGCTTTAGGTGGACTAGCTGTAGGTGAAACTCAACAAGAAATGTTTGATGTATTGGATAATATTAAAGATTACTTACCAATAAATAAACCTCATTATCTAATGGGTGTTGGAACTCCATCAGATATTCTAGGAGCTGTCAAAAGAGGTATAGATATGTTTGACTGTGTATTACCTACAAGATCTGGAAGAACAGGATTAGCCTTTACCTGGGAGGGTAGAATCAATATTAAAAATAACAAATATCAAACTGATAACTCTCCTTTAGATCCAAACTGTAACAATCTTAATTTAAATAAGTACTCTAAAAATTATCTAAATCATTTATTTAATACAAATGAAATTTTAGCCTCTATGCTATTAACTCTTCATAATATTAATTTTTATCAAGAATTAATGAGTTCAATACGTGATCATATAAAAAATGGGACTTTCAACGAATTTCATGACAAATACGTCGCTATACTTTAAAATAACATTTGTATTATCTAAAATTGGTATTTGAATTATTGAAATAATTCTGTATACAACAAATTCATTCTATTGAATGTTTTGTGGGCCGTTAGCTCAGTTGGTAGAGCAATTCCCTTTTAAGGAATGGGTCGATGGTTCGAGTCCATCACGGCTCACCAATTTTAATCTTAAGTTATTGAAATTGGTGGATAATCAAGAATAATTTCATTCATCCATTCATTAATATTTTTAATTCTAGTATCAGAAGAGGGATGCGTGCTCATAAATTCAGCTGGTTCTTTGCCTTTATTTAATTCTTTCATTCTTTGCCAAATTTTTTCAGTTTCTCTTATATCGTATCCTGATAATGAGGAAAAAATCATACCAAGATAATCAGCTTCACTTTCTTGTTTTCGATTAAAGGGATTCATTATGCCTAATTGCGACAACAAACCAACAGTGTTCATACCTGTTGTTCTATTGATTTGTGAAAGTTTTCCTCCACTAAAGATATCAATGAGTTGAGTGCCTGTATTTAATAGTACTCCACGACTTGCTCTTTCAACAGAATGTTTTGCTACGGCATGCGCTATTTCATGACCCATTACTGCAGCTAATCCATTAGTATTTTTTGTTACATCT
>LIBV01000098.1 GCA_001438335.1 Pelagibacteraceae bacterium BACL5 MAG-120820-bin39 | reverse complement strand
AAAGGATCTTTCTATCCAAAATTTATTTATTGGTGCTCAAACTCTAGAAAAAGAAAATAAAAATTTTATCAGCTATTTTTTACATGGTTTAAAATTAAGATCATATGAATTTAATATTTACAAATCTACTAAAGAAAAAAAAATTTTAAACTTAACAGTATTTAGTAAATCTAATGTTTCCAAACAAAATGAAATAAAGTTTAAGTCAATAGAGTTAGGAACTAATTTTGCAAGAGATTTAGTTTCTGAACCACCTAATGTTTTATACCCAAAAGAATATGTAAATAGGCTTTTAAAATTAAAAAGATTTGGAGTTAAGGTAACTGTCTATAATGAGTCAAAATTAAAAAAACTTGGTATGAATTCACTATTGGGTGTTGGCCAAGGAAGTGCTAAAGAATCTTTTTTAGTTACCCTAGAGTGGTATGGAAATAAAAAAAATAAAAAATCTCCACTATCATTCGTTGGCAAAGGTGTATGTTTTGATACTGGCGGTATTTCTCTTAAACCTGCAAAATTTATGGAGGAAATGAAATATGATATGGCTGGTTCAGCAGTTGTTTCAGGTTTAATTCAAAGTTTAGCTATAAGAAAAGCAAAAGTTAATGCTATTGGAGTTGTAGGGCTTGTTGAAAATATGCCTGGAGGAAACGCACAAAGACCAGGAGATATTGTTAAAGCATTCAATGGTAAAACAATTGAAGTTTTGAACACAGACGCTGAAGGGAGATTAGTTCTAGCGGATGCTTTAAGTTTTACAGAAAAAAAATTTAAACCAAAATTCATAATTGATTTAGCAACTTTAACTGGGGCGATTATTGTTGCACTGGGTGAAGAGTATGCTGGTTTATTTTCTAATAATGATGAGTTGTCAAAAAAATTGTCAGATTCAGGGGAAAAAGTTAATGAAAAAGTTTGGAGATTACCACTGCATAAAAATTACGATAAACTAATGAATTCAAATATAGCTGATATACAAAATATTAATTATTCAGGAGGAGCAGGGTCAATAACAGCTGCTCAATTTCTGCAGAGATTTATAGAGAAAACACCCTGGGCACACTTAGATATAGCTGGTATGGCATTTTCCAAAAAAGCAGCAAATTTAAATCCAGGTGGGGCGACTGGTTTTGGAGTAAGATTATTAAATCAACTAATAGAGGATCATTATGAGTAATTTAGAGCAAACTTTATCGATTATTAAACCGGATGCTGTTGAAAGAAATTTGGAGAATGAAATTAAAGAGATGTTCAAAAATAAAGGTTTTAATATAGTTAAAGAAAAAAAAATTCAAATTGAAAAAGCTGAAGCAGAGAAATTTTATAAAGTTCATGAAACTAAACCTTTTTATAATGATCTTTGTGCTTATTTGTCATCAGGACCAATAGTTGTAATGGTTATTGAAAAAGAAAATGCTGTATTGGCTAATAGAGATTTAATGGGTGCTACAAATCCAAAAGATGCTGCAGATGGTACAATTAGAAAAAAGTATGGTATTTCAATTGATAAAAATTCTGTTCATGGATCTGATAGCATTGATAATGCAAAAATAGAAATAGATTTCTTTTTTAAAGATTAACCAAACAACTTTTTGATTGCTGCAGGATATAATTTATGTTCCTGTTTTAGAATTCTTTTTGAGAGTGTTTCAACACTGTCATTTTTATAAATCTTAACTTTTTTTTGTAAAATTATTTTTCCAGAATCAAGTTTTGAGTTAACTAAGTGAACAGTACATCCGGAAAATTTATCTTTTTTATTTAATGCTCTAGCATGTGTGTTTAAACCTTTATATTTCGGTAATAAAGAGGGGTGAATATTCAAGATTTTACCCTTGAATTTTCGAATAAATGATTTTGAAAGAATTTTCATAAATCCAGCCAAACAAATTAATTCAATTTTATATTTATATAATACAGATAACATTTCTTTTTCTATTAATATTTTATTTTTAAAATTAAAAACCTTTTTTTTTATTTTAAAAAATTTTCCATAACTCAGTCCTTTTGCTTTTGAATTATTTGATATTATTAAATCTATTGTAATAGGAGAATTTTTTTTTTTAGAAAATTTTATTAAATTTTTTAGGTTACTACCTGTGCCTGAAATAAAAACTGCAGTTTTTATTTTCTTAGGACCAGTGTATTTTATCATTTAATCTGACTTTATTTTTGCCTTTAGAAATTTTACCAATCACATAAGGTTGAAATTCTTTTGAAAAATATTTTTTAATTTTTGATAAATTTTGTGGGTTAATAATTAGGCAAAATCCCACACCACAATTAAAAGTCCTTAGCATTTCTTTATCATCAATATTATTGTTTTTTAACCATTTAAAAATTTTAGTAGGTTTAATTAAATTTAAATTTATTTCTGCAATTAAATTATCTGGGATAACTCTTTTGATATTATCTGGAATGCCGCCACCTGTAATATTAGCACAGCCATTAATCAAATCTTTATTAATTAAATTTAAAATTTCTTTTACATAAATTTTAGTTGGTTTAAGCAATTCATTTTTTAAAAAATTATTTCTTCTAATATTAATTTTATTTTTTTTAATCACATATCTTACTAATGAAAAGCCATTTGAATGTAGTCCACTAGATGGAATTGCTAATATTAGATCATTTTTTTTAATTTTTTTTTTATTAAGTAATTTATTTTGATCAACTATACCAACTGCAAATCCAGCTATGTCAAACTTACCTTTTTCATAAGTTCCAGGCATTTCAGCAGTTTCACCCCCAACCAATTCACATCCTGAAATCTCACAACCTTTGACTATTCCTTTAATAATAGATTTTAGTTTTAAAAGATTAATCTTATTTATAGAAATATAGTCTAAAAATAACAAAGGTTTAGCTCCTTGTACTATTAAGTCATTAACGCTCATCGCCACCAAATCAATTCCTATGCTGTCATATTTGTTTAATTCATTAGCAATTTCAATTTTCGTGCCCACACCATCTGTACAAGCAACTATTTTTGGATTTTTGATATTTTTTGGTAAATCTGTAATAGAACCAAATCCACCAATATTAGAAAACTTTTTTTTGCCTTTTTTCTTTGATGAAATTTTACTTATGAATTTTACAAAATTATCAGCAGAATCTATATCAACGCCACTTTTTTTATAGGTAAATTTTTTTTTAATCATTACTATAACTTATGAATTTAAATTTTAAAATTAGCAATTACTCAAATCTATATATATTTTTTCTCTTGCTTGCCTTAATTAAATTTTTTTTTTCCACAACCAATTTGTATGCAAAAGGTTTCAATATTAATAATGTAGAAATTTCAACGAAATTTGAAATAAATTTTAATAAAGAAGATGTTCTTGATGAGGGATTTGAAATCGCCTTTAATAAGTTGATAAATACAATTTTAAAATCTAGTGATCTAAGAACAATCAATAAAGTATCTTTAAATGAGATTAAATCGATG
>LIBV01000097.1 GCA_001438335.1 Pelagibacteraceae bacterium BACL5 MAG-120820-bin39 | reverse complement strand
TTAGTGGGTCCATTTCCAGTTTTAGAGATATTTTGCATTGCTAATTTTAACTCACTATCTTTATTTCGAACAGGAACTAAATTTTTAAGCTCCATAATTCTTCCTCGGTATTGAAGTTTTAAATCTTGATTATAACCAAAAAAATCTGGGGTACATACTGCGCCATAGATTTTAGCTATTTCTTGAGTTTCATCATATAAATAAGGAAAACCAAAATTATTTTCTTTAGCAAACTTAATCATATTTTCAAATGAATCTTCTGGATAATTAGTTGGGTCATTAGCTGAAATAGCAACCGCACTTATTTCAAACTTTTTTAATTCATTACAATCTTCAACTAAATCTTTAATAATAGCTTTTACATAAGGACAGTGATTACAGATAAACATAATCAAAGTTCCTTTTGAACCTTTGATGTCATTAAGTGAAATAAGCTTATTTTCAGTAGATTTTAATTTAAAATCAAAAGCACTTTTATTAAAATCACAAATTGGTGTTTGTAATGGAGGCATGATAGATATTATATAAGATATGTTTTACGAATTGGAAAATAAAAAAATTAAAAACTCAGGTGAAAATTGGGTCGCTCCAAATGCCACTATTATTGGTGACGTAACCTTGGATAAAAATTCCAGTGTTTGGTTTAATGCTACTATAAGAGGTGATATTGAAAATATTCATGTAGGTGAGGGATCTAACGTTCAAGATGGTAGCGTGCTTCATACTGATCCAGGATATCCACTAAAGATTGGAAAAAATGTAACGATTGGTCATTTAGTGATGCTTCATGGCTGCACAATTGGAGACAATAGTTTGATTGGAATAGGAGCTGTAATTTTAAATAATGCAAAAATAGGAAAAAATTGCATCATTGGCGCTAAAGCTTTGATTACTGAAAATAAAGAAATTCCTGACAATTCTTTAGTTGTAGGATCTCCAGGAAAGATTATTAGAGCAGTTACTACTGAAGAAATTAATTTAATTACTGAAAATGCTAAGCACTACCAATCAAATTGGAAAAAATATTCAAAATCAATATTTTAAGACTTAGTTTAAGGGACTAACCAAATATTTTTATGTTTTTCTAAATCAAGTCTAGCTCTTCGGTGGCCTTTTGCTGCTAAGTATAACCATTCAATTGATTTAATTTTACACTGAATTACTGTAAAATTTTTATAACCTTCCTCACTTTGTTCTTTTGAATATTCAAAATTATCTAATTCAGGTTTTAGTCCTGATGTTGGAAGGTCAGACTCTGTTCCGGGTCCGTTATCAACTAGATAGCATTTCCGACTAATGTGTTGGGTTTTACTCCAAGACTCTTCAGTTACTTTATTATTATGATTGATAATGCTTTCGACTTTTAATCTAACTTGAATTTTTTCTTCCTTATCATAAAAAAGCATAGAGGCATTTTTGTTTCTTTTAAGTTTTTCTATTTTATCAGACCTTATGTCGCTATGAAATTGAACAAGCCTATTTGTTTGGTCTGACTTTCTAAGAACAACAATTCTTCCATCAAAATCAGACTGATCTCCACATATAAAAACTGGAATTCTAAATGAAGAATTTCTATTAGTCACTGCATCATTGAGCATAGACCAAATCTTATTCTTTATTTCATCAAAGTTTTCATAGTATGCGGGTTGCATACTAATTTATTTTCTAAATCTTTTGATTAGACTTGATGTATCCCAACGATTGCCACCCATATCTTGAACTTCTCCATAGAATTTATCTACGATTTCTGTAACAGGAAGGGCAGAGCCATTATTTTTAGCCTCTTCCATTGCAATTTTAAGATCTTTTCTCATCCAATCGACTGCAAAACCAAACTCAAATTTATCATCGATCATAGTTTTATATCTATTTTCCATTTGCCATGATTGAGCAGCTCCTTTTGAAATTACTTCAATTACATCTTCCATGTTTAACCCAGCCTTCATTCCAAAATTAATTCCTTCAGACAACCCCTGAACAAGACCTGCTATACAAATTTGATTAACCATTTTTGCTAGCTGACCGCTTCCAGCACCACCTAACAATTTCATTTTTTTGCTATAACAATCAATTATATCTTTAGCTTTATCAAAACTTCCTTGGTCACCACCAATCATAACTGTTAAAGCGCCATTTTCTGCACCTGCTTGACCTCCAGAAACAGGCGCATCTAAAAATCCAAATCCATTTTTTTTAGAATGATCATAGATTTCCCGAGCAATTGTTGCAGAGGCTGTTGTATTATCAATGTAGACAGTATCTTGTTTTATAGTTTTAAAAATTCCATTTTCGCCAAAAGTTACCTCTCTAAGGTCGTTATCATTTCCAACACATGTAAATACAAAATCTGCTCCTTCAGCAGCTTTTGCAGGTGTATCCGCTTTTGTACCTTTGTATTCTGAAACCCATTTATCTGCTTTTGCTCCAGTTCTATTATAAACAGTTACATTGTGACCAGCTTTTGATATATATCCAGCCATTGGATAGCCCATGACACCTAAACCTATAAAAGCTACATTACTCATATTTTTTTATTCCTATGTTTAAAAGTTTGAATTTTAAAGTAATTTTATTTGGGTTTATTTTTACATTTTTTTCTAGTTTTGGACAGAGTTTTTTTCTAGGGTTGTTTAATTCAAGTATAAGAGATGCTTTATCGATCACTCATGGACAATTTGGTTCAATTTATGCATCAGCAACCCTGTTGAGTAGTTTCATACTGGTTTGGATCGGAAAAAAAATTGATGACGTAAATATTTTAAAATTTTCATCTTTTGTAATAATTTTACTAGCAACATCTTGTTTTATTTTTTCAAAAATTTCTTCAGTAATTTTTCTTTTTTTTGCAATATTTTTGATGAGATTATCTGGTCAAGGTTTGATGTCTCATACAGCTACCACAACAATTTCAAGATATTTTGATAGAAGTAGAGGAAAGGCATTAAGTACCACATGGCTTGGCTTGTCTTTAGCGGAATTTACTTTACCATTATTTATTGTTTTCCTATTAAACATAATTGAATGGCGAAATATTTGGATTTCAATTTCAATAATAGTCATTTTAATATTACCTTTAGTTTCGTTTTTTTTAGTTAGAAATGTTAATTTAGAATCTAGAGAAGTTTCGTCTGAAGAAAAAAAGATAGAAAAAGAAATAAAGCAATGGAAAAGAATTGAGGTTCTTAAAGATTATAGATTTTATATAATTTGTATAAATATGTTAGCAATGCCATGGATAGCTACAGGTACTTTTGTTTATCAATCATATATTTCAACTTCAAAAGACTGGGGACCTTATATAATTGCTCAATCATTTATGGTATACTCAGTTTTATCAGTCATAACTTTATTTTTATCAGGTTTTTTAATTGATAAATTCAGTAGTAGAAAATTATTAATCTATATGAATATTCCACTTTTATTGGCAGCCTTTGTTCTTTTTTATTTTAAT
>LIBV01000096.1 GCA_001438335.1 Pelagibacteraceae bacterium BACL5 MAG-120820-bin39 | reverse complement strand
ATGGTGAAGTGGATAACGTTACTTGGTTAAGTACAAGTGCATGGGATCCTTGCCATTTATTCACAGTAAATAAAAAAATAACTAAATTATCAGACATGAAAGGTTTACGTGTTTTTGGTGTACCAACTGCAGGTAAATTCTTAGCGAGATATGGATTGATTCCAGTAATCGTACCATGGGATGATGTAGAAGTTGCAATGCAAACCGGTGAACTTGATGGTGTCTGCTGGTGCGGATTTACAGAGGCTTACGAAGTGGGTTGGGCTGATATTTGTAAATATGCATTAACTAACGCTGTTACTGGTGCATGGTTTGGTTCTTATTTTGCTAACACTAAGAGTTGGGAAAAATTAAGTCCAAAACTTCAAGCACTATACAGAATGTCTATCAATGACTCACATTATTATAGACAAGTTTGGTATTGGGGTGGAGAAGCAGATCTTCGTGTGAATGGTAAGAAGATGGAACTTACTAGTCTTCCAGCAAATGAATGGAATCAAGTAGTAGAAGATTCTAAAGAGTTCTGGGATGAAACATCTAAGATTAGTCCACGTGCGAAAAAAGTTGTTGATGCATTCAAATTATATGCCGCAACAATGAATAAAGCAGGATATCCTTACAGATAAAAATTATATTTTTAGGCGCCTTATTTATTAGGGCGCCTAACATAATCAAAATATTTTAATTTTAAACATTATAAAATTTACCAACCAAAATACTCTTCGTACAAAAGTTTAATAAATTAGAAATTCTCAAAAGGAGATTTATGGGGTTTTTTTTATTTTTTTAAATACTCTACTACATCCTCTACATTTTTAGTTGGAGGAAAGATTGGATAAAAGTATTTTACAATTTCATTGTCTTTTAAAATTAAGGTAATTCTTTTAATTAAATCCATCCCTTCAACTTTGAATAATGGAAGATTTAATTTTTTAGCAAATTCAAGTTTTTCGTCAGATAAAATTGGATATGGCAGATGTAATCTGTCTGCTAATTCTTTTTGATATTCTGTATTTTGAGTAGATAATCCAAATATATTTTTAACTCCGAGTTCTTTCAATTTAGAAAAATTATCTCTAAAAGTACAAGATTGAGGCGTACATCCTCTTGCCCCTGGAATTTCATCCCAACCTTCAGGAAGTGCTTTTCCTGGAACACCTGTCATTGGATAAATATATATAACGCTGATTTCTTTTAGTTTAGAAATATTAACAATTTTGTTATCCGTTGAATTTAATTCAATATCACTAATTTTAAAATTATTTAAATGATTTAAATTAACATCTAATTTTGGTTCAGGAATTTTTGTCCAATCGACATTAAAAAAATCTTTTTGGTTCATAATACAAATTTATTTAATCACTATATTTTATATCAAATTAAAGTTTCTGTATTTTTAAAAATATTAAGGTTTTGCAGTTAAACCACCGTCTACGATAATTTCAGTTCCCGTAATATAGTTTGCTTGATCACTTAATAAGAATAATGAAGCGTTAGCAATATCTTCAGTTGAACCCACTCTTTGAAGGGGAATAAAATTTTCTAAATTCTTTTTAGCTTGTGGATTTTTTTTCCATCTTTTTTGCATACCAGTTTCAATTGGACCTGGTAAAATAATATTTGATCTTATGTTGTTTGAAGCAAATTGAATTGCTAAAGATTTAGATAATCTAATCATTGCTGCTTTAGAAGCGCCATAAGCATCTTGAGGTTTATCATCTCCAGACAAGGCGTCTATAGATGAAACATGAACCATTGCTCCAAAATTATTTTTTTTCATTTTAGGCACAATGATTTTCGATAAATACATCATTGATTTCAAATTAATTTCAAAAACTTTATCCCAAGTTTTAGGATCTATATCGACTGCTGAAATATCTTTATCAAACCATAATACACCTGTGGTATTCACCAAATAATCAATTCTTTTTTGTTTTTTGTAAAATATTTCAATATGAGATTTCATTTTAGCAAAATTAGTCACATCTACTTTTTTAAATTCACAATTTGAGTATTTTTTTAAAAAGCCATTATCTGGATGTTGAATGTCCAACATTAATACTGAAACATTGTTTTTAGATAATTGTTTAGTTATTTCTAAACCCATGCCACCGCAAGCTCCAGTGACTATCGCAGATTTACCTTCGAAGTGCAGTTGCATTTATTGCTCTTTTCGTAAATGAAAACTCTTAGGCGCGGTTAGTTTTTCATAAGCAATTTCAGATAATGAACAGCCTTTACCCGTTTCTTTAACACCAGTCCAAGATAAAGCTGGATCTAAATAATCACAACGGTTCATGAAAAAAGTACCTGTTTCAACTTGATTACCAATTTTTTCTGCAACTTCAATATCTTTAGTCCAAATAGATGCAGTTAATCCATACGGGCTATCATTCATTAGTTTAATTGCTTCATTTTCATCTTTAACTTTCATAATCCCAACACATGGACCAAATGTTTCTTCAGTCATAAAATTCATTTCATGACTGACATTAGTTAACACTTGTGGCACTAAATAATTTTTATGTTCTTTTGGAAAATGAAATTTATTTTCATCAATCATTTTTTTGGCACCCTGTAAAATTGCTTGATCCATTTGTTTTAAAATAAATTCAGCAGCTGACAATTTTACCACAGGTCCTAAATTGGTATCTTTATCTAAGGGATTACCTAATTTGTAATTATAAGTTTTAGAAATAAATAACTCTAAAAAATTATCATAAATTTTTTCATCTACATAAATTCTTTCAATACCACAACAGGATTGCCCAGAATTAAAAAATGAACCATCAACTAAATTTTCTACTGTTTTATCCAAATCACAATCAAATCTTGCATAAGCAGGATCTTTGCCACCAAGCTCTAACGTCATATCAATAAATTTACTTTGGGTTGCTCTTTGAACATCATAACCAGCTTTAACAGAACCAGTAAAAGAGACAAAATTAATTCTTTTATCAGCAACAATTTTTAAACTATCATCATGATTTAGGTGAAGGTAGTTAAAGACTCCTTTAGGCAATGTCTTTTCTGCTGATTTAAAAAGTTGTTCTGAACATAGAGGAGTTTGTGCTGAATGTTTTAAAATCACAGCATTACCCGATGCCATAGCAGGTATAATTGAATTTACTGCAACTAAGTAAGGATAGTTCCAAGGTGCAATAACAAACACGATACCAAGTGCTCTTCTTTTAATATAACTTTTAAAATTACCGTCTTTAGAAATATCTATATTTGCTAATTTTTTTTCAGCAATCGAAAGCATATAATCTGCTCGTTCTTTAAATCCTCTCAATTCCCCAGGTCCTTGCGAAATAGGTCGTCCAATTTGTTTAGTTAATTCTTCAGCAATTAAGTCTCCTTTAGATAAAAAATCTTCAACAAAATTTTTTAATAATTTTACTCTTTCTTGGACACTTAAATTAGACCACTCTTTTTGAGCTTTAAGAGCTCTTTGAATGG
>LIBV01000095.1 GCA_001438335.1 Pelagibacteraceae bacterium BACL5 MAG-120820-bin39 | reverse complement strand
TCTTCAGCTATTCTAAATATATATGTGTGTTGTTCACCAAATGTATTTTTCACCTCATATAAAATTGAAATTAAATTATCACTTGTATCATAAATATAAAAAACACTTAGTGGATTAAAAACATAACCAAAAATCCTTGGATAACATAATAGTTTAATTTTGATATTATCTATATTGATACTATTTTTTTTTAAATTTTCTTTTACCCATTCAACTAGTGAAGAGCCATCTCTATTACCATGATCCTTTTCATAAAAACTTATTAAATTGAATTGATTATGAGAAAAAAAACTAATTTTATTATTTAATATCTCTAATTCTGACAAGTCAATTAAAAGAGCAAATACATTATATTTAAAATAATGTTCTTTAGGTATAAACCTTTTATGAATAACTGAACAATTATATATTGCGGAATTAATCATTTAAGGTTTTAAGCATTTCAAGAGAGGATTTTATTCCATCTTCATGAAAACCGTAACCAAAATAACTTCCACTAAATAAAATATTTTTTTTGTTTTGAATTAAATGCAATTTAGACTGATTTTCTAATGCTTTTTCATCATAATATGGGTGTGTAAATTCTATATTTTTAAATATTAAATTTTGATTAATTTCAAAAAAAGGATTTATGGTCAAAAATATATTTCTATTGATTTTCAAATTTTGTAATTGATTTAACCAATATGTAACTGAAGTTTGATTTTTATTAGAAACGTTTAATGATGAATTCCAAGCACACCATGCTTCTTTATTTTTTGGCATAGCTTTATCATCAAAATGTATAACTGCTATATTTTTTTTATAATTAAAATTACTTAAAACTTTGGTTTCTTCTTCAGTCGGATCTCCTATTATTTTTAGAGCGTCATCAGCATGTGTTGATAAAACAACTTTATCATAATAAAAGAATTCATTTTCAGCTCCATAAAATATTTTCACACCATTGTTATCTCTTATAATTTTATGAATTTCATAATTTTTATAAAATTCACCACTTACATTTGATAATATCTTGTCAACATAGGTTTTGCTTCGATTTGTAACTGTAAACCATTGTGGTCTATTTTTTAATTTAAATAATCCATGATTTTTAAAAAAATTAATAAAAAATGTTAATGGCATTTGTGAAGCTTCATAAGGGGGCATAGACCAAATTGCTGAAACCATTGGTATAATATGAAAATCTATGAAGTAATTAGAGATCTTTATATCTTTTAAATATTCTCCAAGGGTAATTTTATTTTGTATTTGATTTAAATCTAAATCTTCACATTTTTTATAAAAACTTATAATTTCAAAAAACATTTTTAAAAATTTTAGATTAAATAGATTGCTTTTATTTGAAAAAATACCTTTAATTCCTTTTCCGCAATATTCTATATTGGTATTTTTAACAGATACTGAAAAAGACATGTCACTTTTTTCTATTTCAATATTATTTTCTAAAAAAAAATTTATTAAATTTGGATAAGTAATTTTATTAAAAACCATAAATCCAATATCAACTGCAACTTTATTCTTTTCATTATATTGAACATCTAAAGTATACGAATGTCCTCCAAATCTATCTGCTTTTTCGAATAGATCGATTTTGTGTTTCTTTGATAAATAATATGCTGAACTTAATCCAGATATTCCTGAACCGATAACTGCAATCTTCATATGATTGATAATATATTATGCAGCTGTATCCTTGTATTCATCTATTGAAGGACAAGAACAAACTAGGTTTTTATCTCCATAGACATTATCTACTCTAGCTACTGGTGGCCAATATTTAATTGTTTTCAAATATTCTGAAGGATAAGCTGCTTCCTCTCTAGTATATTTGTGATCCCAATCACTTGAAACTAACTCAACATGAGTATGAGGTGCATTTTTAATTGGATTATCAAGCTTGTCATATTCACCATTTTTTACTTTATCAATTTCTTCTTTAATTTTTTTTAAGGTGTTACAAAATTTATTGATTTCGCCTAAACTTTCACTTTCCGTTGGCTCAATCATCATTGTTCCGGCTACAGGCCAAGACATCGTTGGCGCATGAAAACCAAAATCAATTAATCTTTTTGCAATATCTTCTTCAGTAATTCCAGTTTCTGCTTTAATTTTTCTAATATCAATTATGCATTCATGAGCGACATTGCCATTTTTACCTTTATATAAAATTGGAAAGTCATTTTTAAGTTTATGGGCTATATAGTTTGCATTTAAAATCGCAACTTGTGAGGCTTTCTTTAAACCTTCAGATCCCATCATCTTAATATACATCCATGAAATTGATAAAATACTTGAACTACCCCAAGGAGCAGCTGAAATTGCACCAATCCCTGTTTTTGGACCACAATCTTTCACTACTGGGTGATTTGGTAAATAAATTTCTAAATGTTTTTTACAAGCAATAGGTCCCATTCCTGGTCCCCCACCCCCATGTGGAATACAAAATGTTTTATGCAAGTTAATATGACAAACATCTGGACCAAATTTTCCTGGTTTAGCAATTCCTACTAAAGCATTAAGGTTTGCCCCATCCATATAAACTTGTCCTCCATTATTATGGATTAGTTCACAGATTTCAGAAATTTTTTCTTCAAATACACCATGTGTTGATGGATAAGTTACCATTAATGCAGCTAAATTTTCAGAATGTTTTTCTGCTTTTTCTTTTAAATCATTAATATCAACATTGCCTAGGTTATCACAGTTAACCACTACAACTTTCATTCCAACCATTTGGGCACTTGCTGGATTTGTGCCATGAGCTGAGCTTGGAATTAAACAAACATTCCTATTAGCTTGACCATTTTCTTCATGATATTTTCGAATTACCATTAATCCTGCAAACTCACCTTGAGCACCAGCATTAGGTTGCAAAGAGACACCAGAAAATCCAGTTATTGATCTCAACCAATTCTTTAAATCTGTAAATAATGATCGGTAACCTTCCATCTGTTCAACCGGTGCAAATGGATGAGGTTCAGAAAACTCTCTCCAAGTTACTGGGATCATTTCTGCTACTGCATTTAGTTTCATTGTACATGATCCTAAAGCAATCATTGATCTATTTAATGCTATGTCTGCATCTTCTAATTTTTTAAGATATCTAAGCATCTCAGTTTCTGAGTGATAACTATTAAATACAGGATGTTGTAAATAACTTGAACTTCTTAGTAAATTATCTGGAAGGTTAGATAAATTTTCAGTAGCATTTTCTCGAATTGCTTCAGAACAATTAAATATTTTTAGTAGTTGGTTAGCCCGATAAACATTTTTTCTTTCATCAAATGCAACTGCTAGCATTTGCGAATTAACTTTTCTAATATTAACATTTTGCCTTAAAGCATTCCTAAAAATACTATCTGTTTTGTCGAGAGTTTTGATTGTGACCGTATCAAAGAAATGTTCTGAATATAATTCATAACCAGATTGTTTGATTTTATCTGCAAAGTTTTTTGCTAATTGCGATGTGTTTTCAGCAATC
>LIBV01000094.1 GCA_001438335.1 Pelagibacteraceae bacterium BACL5 MAG-120820-bin39 | reverse complement strand
TTGATGCTTCAAAATTAGACACTCTATTTCAAAAAAATCTTGAAGAAACTAAAGAGCAATTAAAAAAAATTAACTCATAACCCCTTACAATTTTTCAAAAAAACTATAGATTGTAAAAATGAAATCTATAGTAATTGGTTCTGGCTTTGGTGGTATTGCAGCAGCAATACGATTAAAAGCTAAAAATCATAATGTTACTTTAATTGAAAAACATCAAGACCTTGGAGGTAGAGCAAGAGTATTTAAAAAAAATGGATTTACTTTTGATGCAGGACCAACTGTCATCACTGCGCCTTATCTAATTAATGAGTTATTTGAATTATTTAACAAAAAACCTCAAGATTATATAGAGCTCAAGCCGCTAGATATTTGGTATCGATTTGTTTTTGAGGATGGATCTAACTTCGATTATTCCGGAAACGAAAATAATATGAAACTTCAGATAGGTAAAATAGAGAAAGAGGATATCAAGGGATATGAAGAGTTAGTAAAATTTACAAAAAAAATTTTTGATAAAGGGTTTTCAGAGCTTGCTGATATCCCTTTTGACAATCCTATAACAATGATGAAACAATTGCCTTCCTTGTTAAAACTTAAAAGTTACAAATCAGTATATTCCTTAGTTTCAACTTATATTAAAAATGAAAAATTAAGAAGAATGTTGAGTATGCACCCACTTTTAGTGGGTGGTAATCCTTTTACTACTACCTCAATTTATGGATTAATTTTATATTTAGAAAAAAAATGGGGTATTCATTACTCAATGGGTGGTACCGGAAATATCATAAATGGTCTTGAAAAGTTAATGTATGAGATAGGAATTAATATCATCAAAGGTAAAGAGGTTAAAAAAATATTAAGCTCTAAAAATATTATCAATGGAATTGAGCTTGATAATAAAGAAATTATTAACGCAGATAATGTGGTTTGTAATGCAGATCCACCAGCAGTGTATGAAAAATTGCTTAATAATAAAAATTATAACTCTTTATTTAATTGGAAAACGAAAAGGATGGAATATTCAATGGGTTTATTTGTTTATTATTTTGGAACAAAAAAAAAATATGAAAATATTCAACATCACACCATTAAATTTGGAGACAAATATAAAGAACATTTAGATGATATATTTAACAATAAAAAACTAAATAATGATATCAGTTATTATCTTCATAGACCTACAGCAACCGATTCTTCTATGGCTCCAGAAGGACATGATTGTTTTTATGTTTTGGTGCCAGTTCCAAACAATCAATCAAAAATTGATTGGATGATTGAAGGGGAAAAAATTAAAAATCTTGTAATTGACAAAATGGAGGCACATCTTATGCCAGATCTTAGGAGTAATATTGTTGAGGATTTTTACTTAACTCCAGATTATTTTGAAAAAGAACTTAACACTAAATATGGTTCCGGATTCTCTATCCAGCCAAAATTTACCCAATCCGCTTATTTCAGATTTCATAATAAATCAGAAATTTATAATGGTCTATATTTTGTGGGTGCTGGAAGTCACCCTGGTGCTGGAGTGCCTGGGGTACTTTCGTCCGCAAAAGTACTTGATAAATTATTATAATGTTAACAAAAAATTATCTTTCATTATATGCAAAATCATTCAACTGGGCAGGATTTTTTTTACCAAAAAAAACTTATGAAAAGTGTTCAGCCTTGTATGATTTTTGTAGAACAGTAGATAATTTGGCTGATGAAAAAAATTCTCTAGAAATTAAAAAAAACAATTTTTTAAAATTTAAATCTGATTTTAATAGTAAAAATTCAATGAACCCAATTATAATCAACATGTGGAAATTAATTGATGAATTTCAAATTTCTTTAAAAATTATAAATGACTTATTCGATGGCATAGAGACTGACTTAAAAGAAAAAGTAGTATTTAATAATAAAAAAGACTTATTAGTTTACTCATATAGAGTTGCTGGTACTGTGGGGTTAATGATGGCTAAGATCTTAAATGTAAAAAATAAAGATGCTTTAAAATCAGCAATAAACCTTGGTATTGCTATGCAATTAACAAACATTAGTAGGGATGTAGTCGAAGATAAAATGAATAATAGATTTTATATAAAAGAAAACATTAATGTTATTAAATCAACAATAGATTTATCAAATATTTTTTATGACAGTTCTTTTTGGGCCATAAGACAAATTCCACTTTCATTTCGTTTTTCAATACTTGTTGCCCGAAGAGTCTATAAGCGAATTGGATACAAGATTTCAAAAAAAAATACTTTTTCAGAATATGAGGCTTCTAAAAAAATTTATGTAACAAAACTTGAAAAAATTTATGAAACGATAATGTCAATTACAGATTTATTAAAACTTAACTTTATAAATAAAAATAACTATACTATTGATAAAGATCTTGATTTAATTAATGAAGAATCATTTATAAATGAAAGAATTTGATTACATTATTATAGGCGGTGGATGTGCAGGATTATCTCTTGCATATGAGCTGGATATTCACAATAAACTAGAAAATAAAACTTTAGCTATAATTGAGCCTAGAAAAAACTATGAAAGAGACAAAACTTGGTCGTTTTGGAAAATTATTGATCATAACTTTGTAGATTGCGTCATAAAGAGTTGGAAAGATTTCTCTATTAATCTGCCAAAAAAAACTAAATATATAAAATGTGATCACACTCCATATCAAACAATAGATAGTGGTCTTTTTTATAAAAAGATAATTAATAAATTGAGACAGAATAAAAATATCCATTTTTTTAAAAGTATTAACGAAATTAACATGGAAAGTGGATACATCTTTAATAGTGTCCCAACTGCAAATTATTCTAAAAATCTATTGTGGCAACATTTTATGGGTTTAGAAATTGAAACTTACAAAGATTTTTTTGATGAAGAAATATTTAATTTGATGGATTTTAACTGTGAGCAAAAGGATGCTGTACATTTTTTTTATACACTACCCTTTTCAAAAACCAAAGCATTGGTTGAGACCACATGGCTTTCAAAATTAAACAACGATGATCTTTTAAATTATGAGGATCAGCTTAAAAACTATATTAACAATAATCTAAATATTAAAAAATATAAAATATCTTATTCAGAGAAAGGAGCAATTCCTCTGTTCCAGCAAAAAAATATTAAAAGAGTAAATGAAATGTATATTGGTTCAGCTGGGGGAATGACCAGATTAAGCACTGGTTATACTTTTTTAAATATACAAGAGCAAAGCAAGCACATAAGAGAAAATATTGAAAATATTGAAAACACAAAAATTTTTAAAATTAATAAAAAATATAATTTTTTAGACAATGTGTTTTTGAATGTTTTATCAAATCATCCTGACAAAATGCCAAACATCTTTTTTAAACTATTTGAAGCTCAACCTAAAACTGTAATTAATTTTTTATCTAATAAAAGCTCTTTTGTTGAAGATCTATCAATTATTTTTAAAATGCCAAAAATTGTTTTTTTAAAAAATCTACTCAGATAATGAATAATTTTA
>LIBV01000093.1 GCA_001438335.1 Pelagibacteraceae bacterium BACL5 MAG-120820-bin39 | reverse complement strand
TTAAAAGAAACCGACATTGTAAGATATGAAGATGTTTATGGTAGAGTTAATTAATTTTAACTAAATTGTAATAATCTATAAATATTTTTGTCATTGAAATCTAATATATTATCAATAACAATTTTTTAAATGCATTAGTCATTATTTCTCTTCTTAAATTTAAAATTTTGTTGGTTAACTACTTTCCCCTTTTTTAAACTTAAAAGGGGAAAGACGAATAAGAAATTAATTATTTACTGATGCAGGACTTTCACTAGCTTTTTTTTTAGCTAGTTTTTTTGCTTTTTTTTTAGCAACTTTTTTTTCAATACTAGCAATTTTTATATTAACTTTAACTAGTTTCTTTTCTTTTAAACTAATTTTATTTTTTAATTTATTAATTGATTTAGTGATTTTTTGTTTTTTCTTCTCATTTTTTTTTAATTTTTTTGCCATAATAATCTCCTTTAAATAAATGTTATTAAAACACATTCTTAAAAATTTTTCTAGTAAATTGAATATTACTCAAATTTCATTCTTTTGAAGCTGTTATCTTTAATATTAATTTTGTGTGAAGCTAATATTAATTAATTATGAATTAGGCGGCTTTTAATAAATTTATTTTTTTATCAGATGACGTAATAATTATTTTATTTGATGAGCCAAAATTATCACCATCAATTTGTATAGGTATTTGTTTATTTAGACCATCCATCTTGAGCTCGCTGATATTTTTAGTTATTACAGATTTTGATTTTTCTAAATTGCCATACCTAATTATAAGATAGATATAGTACAACAATTTCATTCGTTTTAAGTCTTTAAAGATATATGTGGTAAATTTTTCTTCAAAAATATTGGTATCTGTTATCTTGTGATGTCCTGCGTAATATCTGCTATTTGAACATAATATCCAATCCGCTAGGATTTCCTCATTATTAATAGATACTTTAATTTTATCATTTTTCATTAGTAAAAACTTTTCAAACCCTTTTAATCCAAAAATTACTTTGCCTAAAATTTTCTTAATTTTTGTATCAATAGATTGAACTATTTGAGCATCCCAACCAATGCCAGCCATTAAAACAAAATATCGATCATTTATTTTTACTAAATTTGTTTTACTAAGGTTGTTTGATGTGAGTGTTTTTGCAATTTTTTTTATATTTTTTGTCATTCCAAGTTCTGCTTGTAAAATATTCGCTGTACCAGCTGGAATATACCCAATAGCAAAATCGTCTTCAAATTTGATATCGTTTTTAATTAATTCATTAATAGCAAATGACACCGATCCATCTCCACCTGCTAAAATGAGACGTTTATAATTATTTTTATTAATATTCTTTATTATTTCTGAGGCTTCAATTATCGAGGTCGTTTCAAATAAATCAATTTCATGATTGATTTTAATTTCATCATATATTTTTTTAATAAATTTTGACTTACGTCCACCTGCAGAGTTTTTATTATAAATTAAGCAAAATTTCATAATTTAATAATTTTGTAACATTATAAATATATTGATTCTACCTATAAGAGAATCATTAATTTTTACAAGTTAAATTAAATGAAAAAAAATAATTTAAAAATATATAAAAGCATTTTTATTTCAGATGTTCATCTTGGAACAAAAGGCTGCCAAGCAAACAATCTTTTAGAATTTTTTAAAATTAGTAGATCTGAAAATTTATATTTAGTAGGCGATATAATTGATGTTTGGGCAATGCAAAAAACTTTTTACTGGCCGCAAGAGCACAATGATGTGATTCAAAAGATACTTAGAAAAGCAAGACATGGAACTAACGTCTTTTATATTATGGGTAATCACGATGAAATGTTAAGAAAATTTATTCCAATGCATTTTGGAAGTATCAAAATGGTTAACAGAGTAATTCATGAGACTATTAAAGGAAAAAAATATTTAGTTGTTCATGGTGATGCATGGGATGGTGTGATGAAATATGCTAAATGGTTATCAAAACTTGGTTCTATTGCATATGAACTTTTGCTTAAAATAAATATTGTAATTAATTTCTTTAGAAGATTAAGAGGCAAAGAATATTGGTCTTTAGCTAAATTTTTAAAATATAAAGTTAAAAATGCTGTTAAATATATAGGCGAGTACGAAAAAACTGTTTCTGATTATGCAAAAAGAAAAAAATTCGATGGAATTATTTGCGGACATATACACCACGCAGAAGATAGAGATTTTGATGGAATAAATTATTTAAATTGCGGTGATTGGGTTGAAAGTTGCACTGCTCTCTGTGAAAAATATGATGGTACATTTGAAATTATATATTGGGATAAAATTCGAGAAAACTATATATACGAGCAAGAAGATAACATTGTAGAAGTGGATGAATTTAAAAACGCTTCGTAATTAATGAAAATTTTAATAGCTACAGATGCTTATTATCCCCAAGTCAATGGAGTGGTTAGAACACTTCATGAAACAGGTGAAATATTAAAGTCTCAGGGACATACTATTGAGTATTTAACACCTCAACTTTTTTTAACTTTCCAATGCCAAAATATAATGAAATAAGATTATCTGTTAATGTTTGGCCAAGAGTGGGTAATTTGATTAAACAAATAAATCCAGATGCAATCCATATAGCAACTGAAGGTCCAATTGGAACGATGGCAAGAAGATATTGCATTAAAAACAATCTTAAATTTACCACTAGTTTTCACACAAGATTTGATAAATATCTTAAATTATATTTTCCAAAAATACCTGCTAAATGGTCTGAAAAATTTTTAGCAAATTTTCATAATAAGGCAGAGAGAATTTTAGTTACAACAGAAACTATGCGAAAAGAATTAATTGATATTGGCATTGATAATAACAAAATGGTTACCTGGACAAGAGGTGGTAACCATGGTGCTTTTAAAAATCCAAACAAAACTGACCTACCTCACAAAAGACCTATATGGATTTATGTTGGAAGGGTTGCAATTGAAAAAAACATAAGAGCCTTCTTAGAATTAGAATTAGAAGGCACTAAAATTATAATTGGTAAAGGTCCAGATCTTAAAAAATTAAAAAAAGAGTTTCCCAATGATCATTTTTTAGGAGAAAAAACTAATGGTGAATTAGCCTCTCACTTTGCATCTTCTGATGTTTTTGTTTTTCCAAGTAAAACAGATACTTTTGGAATAGTTGTTTTAGAGTCGTTAAATTGTGGCACTCCAGTAGCAGCTTACCCTGTTCCTGGACCTTTAGATATATTAGGTGGAACCGAAATTGATACACTGGATGAAGATTTAAAAGCATCAGCTTTAAAGGCTTTAAAAATAAGTAGAGAGGATTGTCTAAAATTTGCTAAAAAATATAGCTGGGAAGAAACTGCAAGAATATTTTTTGAAAATATATCACCAAATAATTAATTAAGTTCCAAGACCTGTTTTTTTAAATAATCTGCAACTCTAGAATTATTCCAATCTATAAATTTTTTAGAATTGATACTTTTACCAATTTTTATTGAAAAATTGTTTTTGCTTTTATTTAATAGCTCTCGAATAAATAAAAGTCTTCTCAACGGATCACTTAAAAACCCAATAGCCTGAAATAAAAAGGAATTTTTACCCTTAAAGTAAAC
>LIBV01000092.1 GCA_001438335.1 Pelagibacteraceae bacterium BACL5 MAG-120820-bin39 | reverse complement strand
GCAGTCACAAGTTTAGTAAATTATTTGGTTAAAAATACAGATAATAGTTTATTTAAATTAATGAATTATAAATTTCCCACATCAACTTTTGCGAAAATAATATTTGATTTAGATAAATGGTCATTGATAAATTCTAAAACAGGTGTTTTAAAAAATTTTGTAAGACCTAAAGATATTTAGGACTCTAACGAATAACCTGCTGATCTAACAGTTCTAATTAAAGGTTTGGTACCTTCTAAATTAATTGCTTGTCTTAATCTTCTAATATGAACATCTACAGTTCTTGCTTCAACATATATATTTTCACCCCAAACATTATTTAGAAGCTGCTCTCTAGAATAAACTCTTTTTGGATTTTTTATAAAAAAATCTAAAAGTTTAAATTCAGTTGGCCCTAAGTTAATTTCTTTTTTGTTTCTATAAACTCTTTTTGTAATCCTATCAATTTTAAGATCAATAAATTCTACTATGTCAGATGAACTTTGTGGTTTTGTCCTTCTTAAAAGAGATTTAATTCTAGCATTTAATTCTTTTTGACTAAATGGTTTTGTAACATAATCATCTGTTCCAACATCAAAAGCTTTAAGTTTATCTTCCTCCTCACCTTTAGCAGTTAACATTATAATTGGAATATCGTTGTATTTTTTATCTCTCTTTAATTGTTTTGAAATTTCAATTCCAGATAGATTTGGCATCATCCAATCCATAAGAATTAAATCTGGATTTTTATCCCTAATTTGATTTAAGGCATCCTCACCATTATCAGAGGTACTTACTTTATAGCCTTCTTTTTCTAAATTGTATTTTAAAAGTGAAACTATATTTTCTTCATCTTCTGCAACAAATATATGCGAGGGCATAATTTTATGTATTTTTAATCTCCGAGTTTTTTGGCCTATCTCCTTCAAGATATTCACCCTTGACCAAAAAATAGACTTGTTCAGCTATGTTGGTAGTGTGATCACCCATTCTCTCTAAATTTTTAGAAACAAATAATAAATGAGTACCATTTTGTAGATTGTTTTTATCTTCTTTTAAAAAATCTATAGACGCTTGCATACATTGATTAGTCATTTCGTCTACTTTTTCGTCATTCTCCCAGACATCTATTGCTATTGATGATGATCTCTCTAAATAAGAATCAATAACAGATTTTAATTGTTTTTGAACCTTCTCAGATAATGCAGTAAAAATATCAATTAAGTTGTTATTTAATTTGTTCGATAATAACAAAGATCTTTTAGCAATATTTTTAGATAAATCTCCAATTCTTTCTAAGTCTGATGAAATTTTTAAAGCGGTAACAGTTTCTCTTAAATCGATTGCTAAAGGTTGTCTAAGTGCAATTAAATTTACAACTTGTTGTTCAATTAAATTTTCATATTTATCTATTTCTTCATCATTTTTTATAACTTTGTCAGCTTCTTCTGCATTATTAGTAATAAGCGCTTTAATAGCTCTTCTTAATGCTTCCTCGCATAAAGTTCCCATTTTAACAATATTGTTATTTAAATTTATTAATTCTATCTCGTAAGATTTTACTGTATGTGGTGCATTGTTATTCATTATCCAAACCTTCCTGTTATATAATCTTGTGTTTTTTGGTTTTCAGGATTTTTGAAAATTTTATCAGTTAATCCATATTCTATCAAATTTCCTAAATGAAAAAAACCTGTATTTTGCGATACTCTAGCAGCTTGTGCCATAGAATGAGTAACAATAATAATAGTATGTTCATTTTTTAATTCATCAATTAATTCCTCTATTTGAGCGGTTGCAATTGGATCTAATGCAGAACAAGGTTCATCCATCAAAATTACCTCTGGTCTTACAGAAATAGCCCTTGCGATGCATAATCTTTGTTGTTGGCCACCTGACAAACCAGTTCCAATTTCATGTAATCTATCTTTCACTTCATTCCAAAGAGCAGCTTTTTTAAGGCTTGTCTCAACAACTTCATCCATTTCTACTTTAGATTGGGTCATGCCATGAATTGTTGGTCCATAAGCAATATTTTCATAAATTGTTTTTGGAAATGGATTAGGTTTTTGAAAAACCATTCCAATTTTTTCTCTTAAACGAACAACATCACAATTTTTATCTAGAATATTAAAATCATTTATATAAATTTCACCTGTTACTTTACAAATATCGATTACATCGTTCATTCTATTCAAACATCTTAAAAAAGTTGATTTACCACATCCAGATGGTCCAATTAGAGCTGTAACCTGCTTCTCTTCAATATCTATATTGATATCAAATAAAGCTTGTTTAGATCCATAAGCAACATTTACATTTTTAGCATTTATCTTTTTCATAACTATTTAATTTAACTCCATTTTGTTTCAAATTTATGTCGGACGATTTGCGCAACTAAGTTCATTAATATTAAAAAACCTAACAATACCATTATGCAGGCAGAAACTTTTTCGACAAAACCTCTTTCAGCACTTTCAGCCCAAAGGTAAACTTGTACCGGTAAACTTGCAGAAGGATCCATTGGGGACATTGGTATTGTGTTTATAAAAGCAACCATTCCAATTAAAATCAATGGGGCGGTTTCTCCTAATGCTTGTGCCAATCCAATAATTGTTCCAGATAAAGTACCTGGCATAGATAAAGGTACTGTGTGATGCATTGTTGTTTGCATTCTACTAGCACCCATTGCTAATGCAGCTTCTCTAATACTAGGAGGCACAGCTTTTAAAGATGCACGAGCAGCAATAATTATTGTTGGTAATGTCATTAGTGATAAAGTTATTCCACCAACAAGTGATGTAGATCTAGGTAATTGAAAAATTGCCAATAAAACACCAAGACCTAATAGACCAAAAACAATTGATGGTACTGCTGCAAGGTTGTTTATATTAACTTCAATAAAATCTGTAATTCGATTTTTAGGTGCAAATTCCTCAAGATAAATTGCTGCTAATACTGCAACAGGAAACGAAATAACTAAACACACTAGAATTGTAAAGAAGGAACCCACAACTGCACTTGCTATACCCGCAAGTTCAGCCTCTCTAGAATCTGCTCTAGTAAAGAAACTAAAATTAAAATTTGATATAACTTTTCCATCATCTACTAATTGATCATAAATTTTTAATTGATAGTCAGAAACTCTTCGCTGCTTTTCTGGAATATCTCTTGGAAAGTTTCCTTTATATACTTGATCGAGATCATCTGATGCAGTTAATAACACTGAAGATGTTTGTCCCAATAAATCTGGATTTTTTAATAAATGGTTTTTAATTTCAGTATCAAAAATATACGAAACCATTCTCTTTAATTGGTTTTGTTGATCTTCAGTAGCACTTGGATCAAGATCAGCCATTGATTTCAATGCTAAATCATAATAATCAGCATCTTTTAAATCTTCTAATGTTGGATTTTCGTCTAGATATAGTAGCTCTTTATCATAGGTAACATCAACTTTTAATAATGTTTTTTGAAAAGCCGTTAAACCAGTTGAAAATATTTTAAATAAAAATATGAATAAAAAGAACAAAGCAAATCCAATAGCAAATTGACCATACAATCTAAAACGTTTTTCTGCGTTATATCTTTTTTTTAATAAAATTTCTTTTCTAGTCATATTTTT
>LIBV01000091.1 GCA_001438335.1 Pelagibacteraceae bacterium BACL5 MAG-120820-bin39 | reverse complement strand
GGACAGAATATCAATAATAGGAGCTGCACCTCTCATGATTCCAACTAGAACTGTTGGTTTATAATTTTGATGAATTTGTATAGCTAATTTCTCGACAATTTTAGTATACTCATCAAAACTGATAATTAATTTGTCTGCCATAAAATTTATTATCACATAAAAAAAAAATTACAAAAGGAGAATAAATGAAAGGATATTGGGTAGCCTTATATACCAAAGTAGATAATCCAGATAACTTGAAAAAATATGCAGAAAAAGTAACTCCAATAATTAGAAGTTATGGAGGTGTTCCGCTAGTTAGAGGTGGTAAATATAAATTCTATTCAGGTGAAGAGTTTTCAAGAACAGTAATTTGGGAATTTCCTAGCTTTGAAAAAGCTGAAGAATGTCACAATTCTAAAGATTATCAAGAGGGTTGGAATTTAGCAAAAAATACAACAGAAAGACACTTTCAAATAGTAGAAGGGTTCAATATTGAATAGGCTCATTGTCGATTGATCTCCATAAATACCAAGTAGCAACAGAGCAATAAGGTGTAAATTTTTTATTAAGTAAATTCACAAAACTATTAGGTGGAAAATATTTTTTTTTATAATTATTAGATATTGCTCTTAAAAGACCAATATCTTGAATAGGCCATATATTGGATCTATTGTACGTAAATAGTAAAATCATTTCTGCTGACCACCTTCCTATTTGTCTTAATTGTGAAAGATAAACAATTGCCTCTTCATCAGACATTTTATCTATAAGTTTTGGGTTAAAAGATTTATCTAAGATTTGATTTGCCAAACTTTTTATACCCCTTACTTTTTGTTTACTTAAACCACAACTTTTTAATTGCATAAAATTCAATTTTTTTACAGTTTTAGCATTAATTTTATTATTACATTTTTTTTTGAATTTTAAAAAAACTGAATTTGCAGCAGCAACACTTATTTGTTGACCAATTATGCTTTTGCATAGTGAGAAAAAAATATCTTTTCTAGAGGTAAGAACGGTTTCTGAGGGACTTTTATATTTAAGAATTAATTTTGCCATTATTTTATCTTTTTTAGATAAATATTTTTTTGCTGTGTTCCAATATTTTGGTATTTTAGTCATGTCTTAATGTAGATGGAATTTTCTTATTATAATAAATTTCTCTTCTCAATATTATTAAAGAGGCTGCAATAACCAGTGCTGCTCCTACTAAATTTTTATAGCTTGGAATTTCATCCCAAATTAAATATCCAAATAAAATTGCAAATATCAGTGATAAATATTTTAAAGGTGCCACCAATGAAACTTCTGACAATTTGTAAGATTGTGTTAATAATAAATTAGCACCTCCACCGGTCACTCCAATTAACGCTAACAAAATAAAATCTTTAAAATTGGGCAATACCCAACCAAAAGGTATTGTGAATAAAGATACAAATGTAATGGTTAAAGTAAAAAAAATTGAAATTAACCATACTGGCTCTGAAGTAGATAATTTACGAATAGTAATAGTAACAAAAGCCATTCCAATGCAAAAAATAATTGGAAGAATATATAAATAGTTTACTTCATTAAATCCTGGTTCAGAAATGACTAGCACTCCAACAAAACCAATTAAAACTGCTATCCATCTAAAAATACCAACTTTTTCGCCTAATAAAAAAATTGATAAGATAGTTATAAATAGTGGAGCTGCATAAGATAAACTAACAACAACCGCTAGAGGGAGTTCCCTTAACGCTACTACAATTGCAATTAAAGCAATTATGCCAGCAAAACATCTAAAAAAATGTTCTAATTTACGATCTGTTTTATAGAAAGACTTAAGCTTGTCTTTTGGAATTAGAAAATATGTAAGAAGCAGACCAAAGAACCCTCTAAAAAATAAAACTTCACCTGTGGGATACTCTTGGGACCATTTAACCAGTAAATCCATAATAGAAAATGCACATACGGACATAAACATGTACAAAAGGCCTAATTGATTTCTGTTAAGCATGAGAATAATCTTTAAATTAAATAAAAGTTTAATCAATGGAAATAGCTATACTTGCACTTGGATGTTTTTGGGGTCCTGAAATTAAATTCAGTAAAATTCCAGGAATTATTGAAACAGAAGTTGGTTACTGTGGAGGGAATAGTTCTATTACCACATATAAAGAGGTCTGTTCAGGAACAACCAATCATGCTGAGGTTGTTAAATTAACATTTGATCCAAAGCAGATCACCTATGAGGAAATATTAAATAAATTTTTTAATTTACATAATCCAACTACTTTAAATTCACAAGGACCTGATTTTGGAACACAATATAGAAGTGAAATTTTTTATAATGATGACAATCAAAAAAAAATTGCAAAAAAAGTTTTTGAAGAATTTAATAAAAAATTATCTGGTAAAGTAGTTACTAAAATATCACCAACAACAAATTATTGTAGAGCAGAAGAATATCATCAAAAATATTTAGAAAAAAATTAGAATGATATTAGTTAATACTAGTTATTTAGAACAAAATATAGATAAGGTTAAAATTATAGATTGCTCATGGCATATGCCTCAAACTAAACGTAATGGTTTTGAAGAATATAAATTAAATCATATTCCAAATGCAATTTTTTTTGATCTAGATAAGAATTCAAGAATAGATACTGATTTGCCTCACATGTTAATTAATAAAAAGAGTTGGGAAGAGATAGTATCTGAAATGGGTATACAAAATGATGATGAAATTATCATTTATGATAACTCTGATGTAATTAGTTCTTGTAGATGTTGGTATAATTTTATTTATTTTGGACACAATCCTAAGCTGGTTCACGTGTTGGATGGTGGATTTAAAAAATGGAATAATGAAAAAAAAATAATAACAAATCAAATAAGTAAAATAATAAAATCAAACTACAAAGCAGAAGAAAACATTAGCCTAGTTAAAGATAAAAATTTTATAGATAAAAATATTTCTACTGAAAAATTTAAAGTAATAGATGCCAGAAGTAGAGAAAGATTTAGTGGAAAAGTTCCAGAACCAAGACAAGGGCTTAGAAGTGGATCCATTCCTAAATCAACTTGCATTCCTTTTAATGAGCTAATAAATGAAGATCATACTTTTAAGACCAAATTAGAGATTTCGCAGATTTTTAAATCAAATTTAATTGAGATAAATAGTTCTAATGTTGTTTTTTCGTGTGGATCAGGGGTTACTGCTTGCGTTTTGGCTCTAGCTTATTCATTGATAAATGATAATTATATGCCAAATATTTATGATGGCTCATGGGCTGAATACGGAAAAATCTAAAAATGAAAAGATCTACTAAGATAACAAGCATTATATTAATTTTTTTCTTGATCATTACTTCTGTAATTGTTGCAAGAACAATGATTGGAAATCATTTTAAGAAGAAATTTAGCAAAAGACCACCACCTGGTATAATTGTAAGTGTGGTTGATGAAAGAATTTTTGCAAATAAAATAAGTACTTTTGGAACTGCTATACCCTCTCAAACAAAATCATATAAAGTAGAAAAGTATGAAATATTGTCACCTATAGAATTTAATAAAAAATTAAAAAAAGGTGATGTAATAGCTCAGTTAAAAAATAGAAATATTGTTGCTCCATTTGATGGAGTGGTAGGAAAAAGAGATTTTTCAGAAGATTTAGAAGTATCTAAAACATCAATATTAATAAATTTTGATGATGCATCCATAATATACTC
>LIBV01000090.1 GCA_001438335.1 Pelagibacteraceae bacterium BACL5 MAG-120820-bin39 | reverse complement strand
CACCAAACTTTAAATTCTGAGTTTTCATTACAAAATCAAATATGTTTCCATGCTCTGAGGTTGCAAAACAATGATAAAATTCTTTTTCATCGTTAACGGTAAAAGAAGGTGTTTTTTCAGTTTTAAACGGAGATAAGCCTACATACTCTTTGCCTCTTTTTTTCAAAATCACTGTTTTTGAAACTACCGTAGATACTTTTAATCTAGTTTTAATTTCGTCTAGATATTCCTTTGGATATTTCATGATTGATTTAATAATTCTCTCAATAGAGATCCGGCCTTTGCAAAATCTATTTCATCAGAATATTGTGCTTTTAATGCACCCATGACTTTACCCATATCTTTAATGGAAGAGGCACCTATTTTTTTTATCGTTTCCTCACATATTTTTTTTGTATCTTCATCACTAAGTTGTTTTGGTAAAAAACTAGTTAAAAGATCATATTCATTTTGTTCAACCTCTAATAAATCAGTTCGATTGTTTTTTTTATAGATTTCAATTGATTCGGCTCTTTGCTTCACCATCTTTTTTAATAATTTCTTAATATCATCATCATCAGTATCTTTTTTATTTGGGCCCGACCTATTAGCGATGTCTAAATCTTTAATTGATGATAAAATTAACCTGTAGGTTGATATTTTTGTTTTATCTTTTGATTTTAAGGCGTTTTTATATTCTGTTTCGATAGTTTGTTTTAATGACATAATTTTTTTAATCTACTGCAAAGCAAAAATTCTTCAAAAGAAAAATTGTTTTTTTACAATTTTATAATACATCTCTGTTGCGATAATAAAGCAATTATTGTATTAACCTTTAACTCATGAGTTGTAATTGATCAAAAAACCAAAAAAAACTAACTCAAAAAAATCAAAAATTCACACAGGCGTTTTAGTTCTTGAAAATAAAAGAATTTTCAAAGGAATTGGACTTGGTTACCAAGGAGAAGCAACTGGCGAGGTTTGCTTCAATACTTCTTTAACAGGTTACCAAGAAATTATTTCTGATCCATCCTATGCTGGACAAATAATTAATTTTACCTTTCCTCATATTGGAAATGTTGGGACAAATTCAGAAGACCATGAGTCAGATAAAATATGGACTAAAGGGGTTATTTTTAATTCTGAAATAACATCTCCTTCAAATTATCGATCTTTTCAAAATCTAGACGCTTGGTTAAAAAAAAATCAAATTGTGGGTATTACTGGATTAGATACTAGAAGCTTAACTAACTTTATAAGAGATAAGGGTGCTCCAAAAGGAACAATTGCTTATTCAAATTCAGGAAAATTTAATGTTAATAAATTAACTACAAATACAATTAAATGGAGTGGTTTAAAAAATTTAGATCTTGCTGAAAAAGTAAGCACAAAAAAATCTTATATTTGGAAAGGTTTAAAAACATGGAAAAAAAATATAGGATATCAAAAAAATAACAAAACTAGTTTCCATGTTATTGCTATTGATTATGGCATTAAAAAAAATATCCTAAGATATTTTTCAGATTTTAATTGTAAAGTAACTGTAGTTTCATGCAAAACCTCTGCTAGAGAAATTTTATCCATGAAACCAAATGGTATATTTCTATCAAACGGACCGGGGGATCCAGCAGCAACAGGAAAATATGCAATTCCAACAATTAAAGAAATAATTAAACATGATCTGCCTATTTTTGGAATTTGTTTAGGCCATCAAATATTAGCATTGGCATTGGGAGCTAAGACACAAAAAATGAAGTTAGGTCATAGAGGAGCTAACCATCCAGTAAAAAATTTAATTCACGATAAAGTTGAGATTACCAGTCAAAATCATGGGTTTGAAATCATAAGAAAAAGTTTACCTAAAAATATCGAAATTACTCATCAGTCATTATTTGATAATTGTATTGAGGGAATACAACTTAAAAATAAACCTGTGTTTTCAGTTCAATATCATCCAGAATCTAATCCTGGACCTCAAGATAGTGTTTATCTATTTCAGGAATTTATTAACAACATGAAAAAAAATGCCAAAAAGAAAAGATCTTAAAAAAATATTAGTTGTTGGCGCTGGCCCTATTATCATCGGCCAAGCTTGTGAATTTGATTATTCAGGAACACAAGCTTGCAAAGCTTTGAGAGATGAAGGTTATAAAGTAATTTTAATTAATTCTAATCCAGCAACTATCATGACCGATCCTGATGTTGCGGACAAAACTTATATTGAGCCAATAACTTTAGAAGTTTTAGAAAAAATTATCATAAAAGAAAAACCAGATGCCATACTACCGACTATGGGAGGTCAAACAGCTTTAAACCTTGCTATGGAAGCTGAAAAAAAGGGAATTTTAAAAAAATATAAAATTGAATTAATTGGAGCTAACTCAAAAGCAATTGCTAATGCTGAAGATAGAAAAAAATTCAGAAAAAATATGCTTGATATAGGTTTAGATTTACCTAAATCAAAAATAGTAAATAATATTAATCAAGCTAGTAAAGTTTTAAATCAAATTGGCCTTCCAGCAATAATAAGACCCGCTTTTACATTGGGAGGTCTTGGAGGTGGAATTGCAAAAAATAAGAAAGATTATTTTAAAATAATTAAAAGTGGACTGCATGAATCCCCTGTAAGTCAGGTATTAGTTGAAGAATCCCTTGAAGGTTGGAAAGAATTTGAAATGGAGGTGGTTAGAGATAAAAAAGATAACTGCATTATAGTTTGTTCTATTGAAAATATTGACCCTATGGGTATCCACACGGGAGACTCTGTTACTGTAGCACCAGCTCTTACACTTACCGATAAAGAGTATCAAGTGATGAGAAATGCATCGATTGCCTGTTTGAGAAAAATTGGAGTTGAGACAGGTGGATCCAATGTTCAGTTTGCTATCAATCCTAAAAATGGTCGAATGGTAGTTATTGAAATGAATCCAAGAGTTTCAAGATCATCAGCACTTGCCTCTAAAGCAACAGGATTTCCTATAGCTAAAGTTGCAGCTAAACTTGCAGTTGGCTACACCTTAGATGAATTAAAAAATGAAATAACAAAAGTTACACCTGCATCATTTGAACCAAGTATTGATTATGTGGTTACTAAAATTCCAAGATTTACATTTGAAAAATTTTCAACTTCTCCAGCTACCCTTGGTACATCAATGAAATCAGTGGGTGAAGCTATGTCAATTGGTAGAAATTTTAAAGAATCACTTCAAAAAGCCCTTGTTTCTCTTGAAACAGGTTTTTCAGGGTTAGATAGAATTTTTGACTTAAATAAAAAACAAATTGAAAAGAAACTTAAAGAAAATATTCCAAACAAAATATTATTAGTAGCTGAAGCATTTAGAAAAAAAATTGATATCAAAAAAATATATAACTTATGTAAAATTGACCCTTGGTTTTTAGAGCAAATTAAAGAGATTGTAGATAATGAGAATAAGATAAAACGTGAGGGATTACCTAAAGATTTTCAAGAATTTAACCGAATTAAATCTATTGGATTTTCAGATAAAAAATTATCTGAATTAACCAAAACTTCAGAAGACATTGTAAGAAGAAAAAGAACAGCACTAAAAGTAATGCCAGTTTTTAAAAAAGTGGATACTTGTGCGGCTGAATTTAAATCTTTTACTCCTTATATGTATTCCACATATCAAAGAAACCTTTCATTAAATACCGAGTGTGAAGCAGAACCTTCAAATAGAAAAAAAATTATCATTTTAGGTGGAGGGCCCAATAGAATTGGACAAGGAATAGAGTTTGACTACTGCTGTTGTCAGGCAAGTTTTGCTTTAAAAGATGCTGGGTTTGAAA
>LIBV01000089.1 GCA_001438335.1 Pelagibacteraceae bacterium BACL5 MAG-120820-bin39 | reverse complement strand
ATTCTTAATAAAATTAATCAGTTTAAGCCTGAATTTATATTATTTTCTGCGGGTTTTGATGCCCATAAAGATGATCCATTAGCTCAACTATATCTGCAAACTGAAGATTTTTATACTTTAACAAAAAGAACACTAGAATTATCAAAAAAACACTGTGCTGGGAAAGTGGTTTCAATATTGGAGGGTGGATACGATCTTCAAGCCCTACAAGATAGCACCGTAAGACACGTTGATGCTTTAATAGAATTTAACTAATAATTACCCTATACACCTAAAGAATTCATATGAAATTATACAAAATCAATAAATCTAAAATTGATAAAAAAGGTCGAGGCCTTTATGCCACTAAAGATATTAAAGAAGGTACTAGAATAATAAATTATATTGGAAAAATAATTACAAAAAAACAAACAGAAGAATCTAGTAAATACGATAACAATAAACCTATTTATCTTTTTACGATCAACAAGCGCTATGATCTTGATGGTGATTTTTCATGGAATACTGCAAGATTGATTAATCACTCTTGTAATAATAACTGTGATTATGATGGTAAGGGATTAAAACTTTGGGTTAAAGCTATAAAAGATATAAAAAAGGAAGAAGAGTTAACTTGTGATTATGGTTTTGGATATGATGAAAACTATAAACAATTTCCTTGCAAATGTGGGTCTAAAAATTGCTGCGGCTACATAATAAGAGCTGAGTCTAGATGGAGAATTAACAAAAAGTTTGCAATGAGTAATAGAAAAAAAATTAATATATAACTTTTTTTAAGAATAAACCTGCCGCTGGTGCAGGCGGTGCACATAATTTTCTTTGCTTAGATTTTAAAACTGTCTCAAATTTTTTTAAAGTCCATTTTTTTTCACCCAAATATTTTAAACATCCGACCATTGATCTTACTTGTTGTTGTAAAAAAGATTGTGATTGAAATTCTATTTCAATTCGATCTTTAATAGATTTTACTTTAACAGAGGACATTGTTTTTATAGGGCTTCTAGCATTACAACTCGAAGCTCTAAAAGTTGAAAAATCTTTTGTACCCATCAGCTTTTTAGCTCCACTTTTCATTAAATCTAGATCGAGCTTTTTAATAATATGCCATCCCCTCTCAGAATTTATAACAGGTGCACTAATTCTATTAAAAATTATATATTTGTATATTCGTTGTTTTGCAGAAAATCTTGAGTGAAAATCTAATTTCTTTTTTTTTATTTTTAAAATAGCAATTTGTTCTCTATTTAAAAAATGATTAATTGATTTTAAAAATTTATCTAAATTTAAAATATTATAACTACAATCAAAATGAGCTGATTGTTCTTCTGCATGCACCCCTGCATCAGTTCTTCCTGAGCCTACCAGGGTGATATTTTCTTTTAAAAGTTTTGATAAATTTTCTTGGATTAATCCTTGAATTGTTTTACCTTTTTTTTGAATTTGCCAGCCTTTATAAAGAGTACCAACATACTCAATTAAAATTTGATATCTAACCATCAGATAAGTTCACACCAACTTTTATCTGAGAACCAAGGGTAAATTCTCCAATATTTTGAGCTCTTTTTCCTTGTCTTTGAATTTCTAAAACTTTAATAGAATGACCATCTCCACATGCTATTTCGAGCTGATCGGAAAGAACTTCACCTACAGCTCCACTGCCACTAGCTAATTCTGCTTTTAAAATTTTATATCTTTCACCTTTATAAATAAACCATCCACCAGGAACTGGGAACAATCCATTAATTTTTCCAATAATGTTTCTTGCAGGCATATTCCAATCTAACTTACCCTCTTCTTTTTTAATTTTTAAGGCGTAGGTAGCTTCAGAGTGGGTTTGTTCTATAAATTTGGATTTATCCTCTAGGATTTCATCAATATCATCCACAATTTTTTCTGCTGCAATTAAAGATAATTTTTCTGAAATTTCTTCAGCATTTTCATCATGACTAATATTAATTTTATAAATATTACAAACTGGACCAGTATCTAATTCTTCTGCAATTTTCATTATGCTAATACCAGTTTCTTTATCAAGATTAATGATAGATCTTTGTATGGGTGCAGCACCTCTCCATTTTGGGAGTATAGAAGCATGGATATTTATAAAACCTTTTTTTGTTAAACTTAAAAATTCTTTTGGAATTATTTGTCCATAAGCAACTACAATTGCTAAATCTGCATCAAGAGATTTTAAGTAATTAAATTCTTCATCATTATTTTTAAGTGAAATTGGTGTTCTAAATTCTAAATTCAAAGTTTCAGCCATATTTTGAACTGGAGATTTATTGATTTTTTGACCCCTCTGTGATTTTTGTGGTGGCTGTGTATAAACGACAGATACTGGATAACCATTTTGATAAAGAGATTTAAGAATAGGCACCGCAAAAATTGGGGTACCCATAAAAATTATCTTTTTAGACATTGATTAAACAACTATTCTATCAGACTTAGCTTTAGATAGTTTTTTAATAATCATCGATTTTTTTAATTTTGATAAATAATCAATAAATAAAATTCCCTCTAAATGATCCATTTCATGCTGAATACAAGTAGCAAGCAAACCCTCAGCTTTTAACAATTGGGGAACACCATTATAATCCAAATATTCTACTTCACATTGGCTGGGTCGATCAATTTCAGCAAACTGGTTTGGAACTGAAAGACAGCCTTCTTCATAAGTTGTTTTTTGTTCATCTTTATTTTTTATAACTGGATTAACAAAGTATCTTGGTTCTTTTTTATCTTGATCTTTGCTGATATCCATAACAATTATTCTCTTTGGTACACCTATTTGTATAGCCGCTAACCCTATGCCATTAGCAGCATACATAGTATCCAACATGTCATCCATTAACTTTTGTTCTTCCTTGCCAACTTTTTCTACTGGCTTAGAAATTTGTCTAAGAATTTTGTTTGGTTCTGTTAGTATAGTTTTAACCGCCATAATTATATTTATTTTATTATAATTTTTAAACTTTTAAAGGAAGAACTTTTAATAAGATTTTATTACGTATTGAATCTACATTTAATTGATTAAGAGTATTAATTAAAAAATAGATAGTATCATCGTCCATATTTTCAATTTTATCTTCACCAATTACCTGAGTAATTCTTAATAAAGCTAGGGCTTTTTCATTATTATCGATCATATTTTGAATATCAGCAGGCATTTCAGTTTGAATAATCTCATACAAATCATCATATTTTTTTGAAATTTCAACTCCATCTGATTTTAGTGTCTCTAGAAATATAATATCTTTTTTTGAAACAAAATATTTTTTATCTTTTTTAATTTCTTTTAACAATTCATCAACTTCATTTTCTATATCTTTTTTAGAGTATTCTCCTCCAAAGTAACTAATCAATTTAGACTGATGGATTATTTTATTATTAAATTTAATTTTCTTATCTAGTTTTTCCTCACTATTTAAACTTGCTGTATAAAATGTAGTAAAATTAGCTGGAATAGTGTCAGGATTCATCTCTTTCAAAAATTTTTTAAGCTCTTCATCAAATGCAAGACTTATATTTTCTTTGATAAAAATATCTTTTAAAATTTTCATTAACTCTAATTTCTTACTAGTTTCTGAAGTTAGAAGAATTCTTTGATAAATTAATGCTTTAGCCTCTATCGAGGGTAATGACTTGTAAAGCTCTGTAGCATTTAATAATTGATCAATTTTAAATTGGAAACGTTTATATAATTCATATAGATCATTTTCCGAATAATTTTTTTCATGAACCGCTTTTTCAACAATTGCAATTTTATCAATATCTGTAATTTCAATTTCATCAACATTAAATAATAAATTAGATGTTGAAAGGTATTTCCAAATTAATTTAGAAGTATCTTCTTTTGGC